>NZ_JBEOVM010000008.1:0-132699 GCF_040295505.1 Streptomyces sp. NPDC002790
GACACCCTCCAGGACATGCTGCGGTGCTGGACCGGCATCTGCACCACCTGCGGCCGTCCGCTCACCAGAGCCAGAACCTAACGAAGCACTACTAGGGCCTGTCAGGTTGACGTGAGGCCGGCTCTGGGTTGTCGTCGTACCCGTTCCTCAGTCGGGCCAGGTGCCGGTCAGGCCGCGGGTGACGGTGGCGCCGCCCCGGTCGACGGCCGTCTTGACCACGGAGAAGATGGCGCCCTGCACCGCGGCGGCCAGGAGCACCTCTCGCCACGTGCGGTCCTCATCGGTGGCATCGGGCGCGTCGTCCTCTTGCCGGAGCACCTTCCAGGTCTTCTTGAACACCGCTCCGGCGATCAGCCGCTGGTGGCACCCAGGAGCAGTCCGACGGGCTTGTAGGCGATCTCGACGGGTTTCATCGACGGTGCCCCCTCCGGCGCCGCCGCGCGAGGACGGCGACGATCACGAGCGCCCCGGTGCCGCCCAACAGCCGCGCCCGGTTCCGTCGGGCGGCGCCCACGCCACGGTGCGCGGTGTCCGTGACGGAGCGGGGAGCCTTGTCCTGCACCAGGTGGCCCGCCCGGGTGGCGGTGGTCCGCAGCTGGTCCGTGGCGCGGGCAGCCCCGTACTTCACCGGCTCGGGGGCCTTGTCCTTGACGCGCCGCGCCGCATGGGCGGCCTTGTCGGCGACCTGGGTCCGCAACTCCGCGGTCTTGTCGTCCGCCCGCTGTTTGGCCTGCGCCGCCGTGTCCCGGGCGCGGGCCTTGACGTCGGCCTTGGCGGCCAGTTCCGACACGGTCTGCCCCAACTCCTCGCGGGTGTCCTCGATGTGCTCACGCAGTTCTTCCGCGCCAGGAGCGGACGTCTTCTCGGTGGACTTGTCCGGGGTCATCGGTGGGCCCTCTCCCTGATCTCGTCGATGTCGGCGGTGACGCTCTCGATGGTCTGCCGCGGCGCGGGAGGCGTGGCCCTGCGGAGCTGCTTCCTGCCCAGGGCCGCCATGACGGCAGCGATGATCAGCAGCACGCCGGTGATGACAAGCCCCGAGACCCACAGCGGCACGGCCAGGGCAAGAGCGGCGACGGCAGTGGCCACCAGCGCCTGGCAGGCGAGGAAACCGACCAGTCCCGCGCCGCCGAACATGCCGCCGCCGAAGCCGAAGCGCTTGGCCTTCTCGGCCGTCTCCATCCGCGCCAGCCGCATCTCGGAACGCATCAGCTCCGTCAGCTGCCGCGAGGCTTGCTGGACCAGCTCGCTCACCGGTGCCTCGCCCCGCGCGAACGCCGTGCGGTCGCCACTCGACTGCATGATGGTCTCCCCTCATCTCCTCAATCGGTCGGTTCAATCGGTCGGTCGAGTACCCGTCAGTCCATGTCCATGCGACGCCGGTCCTGCTCGTCCCACTTGGCCGTGTCACGCGGCTGCGCGTACGGCTCCTCCTCTGCCGGGTGGCCGCCTGCGATCGCCTTCTGCCGCACCGCCTCGGCGTCGAATTCAAGGCCGAGCAGAACGGCCAGGTTGCTCACCCACAGCCAGACCAGGAAGACGATCACGCCGGCGAAGGTGCCGTAGGTCTTGTTGTACGAGGCGAAGTTGGCGACGTAGAAGGCGAAACCGGCGGAGGCCACCAGCCACAGCACCAGCGACAGGAAGCTGCCCGGAGTGACCCAGCGGAAGCCACGCACCTTCGCGTTCGGGGTGGCCCAGAACAGAATCGCGATCATGGTGATGACCAGGAGGGCCACGACCGGCCACTTGGCGACCGACCACACCGTAAGGACCGTGTCACCGATGCCGAGCGCGGCGCCGGCCTCCTTGGCGAGACTGCCGGTGAAGACCACGATGAGCGCGCTGACGACGGCCAGGAGCATCAGCACCACGGTCACGCCGAGACGTATCGGCAACACCTTCCAGACCGGGCGGCCCTCGGGCATGTCGTACACGGCGTTGGCCGTGCGGATGAACCCCGCCACGTAACCGGACGCCGACCACACGGCCAGGGCCAGGCCGACCAGCGCCATGACAGAGCCGAGCCCGGCGTTTCCCTGCAACTGCTCGACTGCCCGGGTGATGATGTCCCGCACCGATCCGGGAGGCAGCTGCCTGACGTTGGCGAGCAGCTTGTCGGTGGCCGACTCGCCCGCGACGCCCAGCAGTGACACCAGCACCAGCAGGGCGGGGAAGAGCGAAAGCACGCTGTAGTAGGTCAGCGCCGCCGCACGGTCGATCAGCTCGTCGTCCTTGAACTCCTTGAGCGTCCCTCGCAGCGCGGCCCACCACGAGCGCTTCGGCAGCTGCGTCGGAGAGTCCGGAGAACGGCGCTCCACCTCCGGGTCCGGACCGAACCGCTCCTGCGCGTCCCGATCCTCGTGATCTTCGTGTCGGATGTGCGATAGACGATCCATCCCCGGCGAGTACCCCGGACCGCCGAGTCACCCCTTGACATGTCGCACGTATTGCCACGCATTGCAAGGTCGTGAAGCGCTCCCGAAGGACCTTGACCGGCTCTCGGACCGCTGGCCAAGCTCCTGTTCATGAGCGCCGCGGCCCGCCGCCCCGGCCGAAGCGGAAACCGCCCACCCACCCAGTGAAGAGGTCCCGCCATGACGTCCACCGCACCCACCGCGCCCGCCGTCACCGTCGAGAAGGTCGGTGGCCGGATCGGCTCCGTCGTCTCCGGGGTCCGTCTCGGCGGCGACCTGGACGAGGCCACCGTGGCCGCGGTCCGGGCCGCCATCGTGGAACACAAGGTCGTCTTCTTCCGCGACCAGGACCACCTCGACGCCGGGAGCCACGAGGCGTTCGCCCGCCTCCTCGGCACCCCGGTCGCCCACCCCACCGTCCCGTCCGTCGACGGCCGCTACGCGCTCGGCATCGACAACGAGCACGGCGGGCGCGCCAACCAGTGGCACACCGACGTCACGTTCGTGCCCGCTTACCCCGCGTTCTCCATCCTGCGCGCCGAGGTCGTCCCGCCGTACGGTGGCAACACCCTGTGGTCCAACACCGCGGCCGCGTACGCCGAACTCCCGGAGCCCGTCCGGGTGTTGGCCGACAGCCTGCGCGGTGTGCACACCAACGACTACGACTACGCGGCGGCCCGCCCGGAGGCCCCGTCCGAGGCGCTCCAACAGCACCGCAAGGTGTTCACGTCGACCACGTTCCAGACCGAGCACCCGGTCGTGCGCGTACACCCGGAGAGCGGCGAACGCACCCTGATCCTCGGCAACTTCCTGCAGAAGCTCACCGGGTTCAACGCCCGCGACTCACGCGCGCTGATCAACATCCTCCAGTCGCACGTCGAACGGCCGGAGAACACGGTCCGCTGGCAGTGGCGCGCCGGCGACGTCGCCATCTGGGACAACCGGGCCACCCAGCACTACGGCGTGGACGACTCCGACGCCCACACCCGCACCCTGCGCCGCGTCACCATCGACGGCGACGTCCCGGTCGGCGTGGACGGCCGCCGCTCCACGCTGCTGTCCCCCACGTCGGTCCCGGAACCCGAATACGGCATCGCCTCCGGCGCCTCCACGGACGGCGAGTTCGCGCAGCCGTAGGGGCCCCGCTCACGGGGCTCCGCCCCGGACCCCGCGCCTCAAACGCCGGCGGGGCTGAAAAGATCGCCTCAATCGCCGGCGGGGCTTGAAATACCAACCGTCGGCGAGCCTTGATCTAACAAGCCCCTGCGGCGATTGAGCAGGCCTTTCAACCCCCTGCGGCGATTGAGCAGCGGGGTCCGGGGCGGAGCCCCGTGGCGTCAAGTGTGGTGGGCCACCAGGGACTCGATGCCGGCGATCTGGAGGTCCAGGGCGACCTGGAAGTCCATGTCGCGCATCGCGTCCACGTCACCCCCCTCCTCCACCGCCTCCATCATCCGATCCGCATGCGAGAAGTCGTCCGCCATCTCCTCCGGAACGGAAAACGCCGCCATCGCCTTGTGGAAGTACTCGTCCTGCGTAAGCCCCACCTCGGCGCAGCGCTGCCGGAAGTGGCCCTCGATGGTGCCGTATCCGTACACGAACTGGAAGACGGACGAGACGGCGCCGCGCTGCTGCGCCAGCGTGAGGCCCGTGCGGGCGATGACCCTCTGTACCGCCCGCGAGAACAGCAGCGACTTCGGGCCGACGTTGAGGTAGTTGCCGACGAGCGGCGAGATCCACGGGTGCCGGACGAGCAACGTCCGGTAGATGGCGGCCAGTTCACGCAGCTGCGTCTGCCAGTCCGGCAGGTCCTCCGCGTCCGTGTCCGGGATCTCCAGCTCGCCGAAGGCCTGGTCGAGGGCGAGTTCGAGGAGGTCGTCCTTGGTGTCGACGTACCAGTAGACGGACATCGCGGTGACGCCCAGTTCGCCCGCGAGGCGCCGCATCGAGAACTTGGCGAGCCCCTCCGCGTCCAGGAGCCCCACCGTCGCCCGGGTGATCCGCTCCCGGTCGAGCCCGCTGGGCTGCTCGGCCCGCCGGCCGCGCGACGCTCTGGGCCTCGGCTCCACGGCGCCATCCGTGTCCTCGAGCCAGACGCTCATCCGCGCTGCCTTCGCCATGGCGTTCCTTCCCAGGGATTCCTCGTACGCGGGCGGATCGGGCCTGCGCACAGGACCGCTCCCCACCCGCACCGATGCTAAGCGGAAGTCACCGCTGCCGGTTCTCCGCTTGTTCCGCCCTGCGCAGCAACGCCGCCGCGAGCAGGCCGCCCGCGAGGACGGCGGCCGCGCCGGCCAGCTGGCTGGTCTCGAGACCTGAGGAGAAGGCTTCGCTGATACGGGCCTTCTCCCCGGCCGAGTCCGCCGCCGCGAGCGCCGCGGGGAACGAGGCCGCGGAGACCGACACGAGCGCGCCGAAACGGGCGTTCAGGACCGCGCCGAGCACCGCGACCCCCAGCCCGTTGCCGAACTCCGCGAGGGTGCCGTTGACCCCGGCGCCCACGCCCGCCTTCTCGGGCGGAATCGCGCTCATGATGGCGTTGGCCATCGCCGGCATCGCGAGCGCCATGCCCGCGCCCATGACGACCAGGCCGAGCAGCATGCCGCCGTAACCACCCCCGCCGAGCAGCGAGATGGCCGCGAGCCCCGCCGCCATGCACGTCATGCCGGACGCGATGGTGACCGGCGTGCCGAGCTTGCCGAGCAGCCGGGGGCCGACGCCCGTGAGGTTGAGCGCGACGACGGTGAGCGCCATCGGCGCGGTGCGCAGCCCCGCCTCCAACGGACCGTATCCGAGCAGGAATTGGAGGTGCTGGGTGAGCAGGAACAGCGAGCCGCCCATGCCGAAGGCGACGAGGATCGCGCCCGTCACCGCGCCCGTGAACCTCCGGTTCCGGAAGAAGTGCATGTCGAGCATCGGATACGGGATCCGCAGCTCCCACGTCACGAAGGCGGCCATGGACACGAGGCCGATCGCGGCCGAGACGAGGACGGGCGCGGAGGTGAAACCGTCGCCGGGGCCCGAGATGATCGCGTACACGATGCCGGTCATGCCGACGGTGGACAGCACCGCGCCGAGCAGGTCCGGGCGGTCGCCGAACGGGTTCTTCGACTCGGGGACCAGGGCGAGCACGGCGACGAGGCCGATGAGTGCGACCGGGATGTTGACGAGGAAGATCGAGCCCCACCAGAAGTGGTCGAGCAGCACGCCGCCGACGAGTGGACCGACGGCGAAGCCGATCGTGCTGACCGTGGACCACAGGGCGATCGCCTTGACGCGCTCGGCCTCGCTGAAGATCTGTACGACGACGGCGAGCGTCGACGTCATCATCAGCGCGCCGCCGACGCCCATGCCCGCGCGGGCCGCGATCAACTGCCCCGTCGAGCCCGCGAACGCGGCGGTCAGCGAGCCGACGCCGAAGATCGCGAGGCCCGCCGCGAGCATCTTCTTGCGGCCGTAGCGGTCGGAGGCGCTGCCCGCGGTGAGCAGCAGGCCGGACTGGACGAGCGAGTAGGCGCTGATCATCCACTGGATGTCGGACGTCGAGGCCTCCAGCTCCCTGGTGAGGGAGGGGATCGCGACGTTCAGGACGGTGTTGTCGAGCAGCACGGTCAGCTGGGCGAGGCAGATGACGCCGAGGATGAGCCAGCGCTGGGGGTGACCCGCGGTGACCTGGGGTGCCTGGGTGGCCGGGTCGGCCGTGGGGGCCATGGGCACTCCTCTACGGTGCATGGGCTGAAGTTTCCCATACACCGTAGAGGATGTGTTGTACGCCGTACAACCGCTTTTACTTGGGCTGGGTCAGGTCGTAGAACGTACTGCTGCCGACCGTCACCAACTTGAAGTTGGCCTCGACCCACTTCGTGATCTTCGTCGACGTGCCGGAGCTGGAGCCGCCCATGCCGCCGCCACTGGATCCGCTGCCGATGAAGTAGTGGATCCTGCCGTCCTCGACGTACTGCTTGAACTGGGCGAGCGTCGGGGACGGGTCGGTGCCGTTGAAGCCGCCGATCGCCATCACCGGGTCGCCGGTGGCCAGTTGGTAGCTCGACTGGTTCTGCGAGCCGATCGTGGCCGCGGCCCAGGTGTAGTCACCGGCGTTCTTCTGGAGCAGCTTCTTGGCCTTGCTGCTGACCGTGGCGCCGTTGAGGAGGCCGCCCATGCCGCCGCCTCCGCCGCCGCCCTTGCCACCGGCCTGAGCACCGGTCTTGCCACCGGCCTGAGCACCGGTCTTGCCACCGCCGGGCATGCCGCCCTGCTGCTTGGAGCCCTGCTTCTGGCTCTGGCCCGGCGTTCCGCCACCGGGGAAGCCCTTGCCGCCGCCGGTCGGGGGTTGCCCCTGCGCCATGCCTCCTCCGGCCTTGCCGCCCTGCTTGCCCGGCATCCCGCCGGGACCGCCGCCCTTGCCGCCGCCACCGGGCCCACCACCAGGGCCGCCCATCATGCTGGACCCGGAGGGCCCCGCCGTCACGATCGACCCGGTGTGCCCGGTGTTCAGCGTCGAGATGGTGTACGCGGTGGGGGCGGCCAGCGAGGCGAGCAGGCCCAACACGGCGGCCCCGAGCGCGAGTTGACGGTTGAGCCGGCCCGCGAGAGCGAGGCCCGCACCCGCCACGAGGCCACCGATCAGCACGACCCAGCGCAGCCACGGCAGATAGTCCGACGTCCGGCCGAGGAGTACGTACCCCCACACGGCCGTCGCCACGACCGAGGCGCCCAGCGTCACCGACCACGCGAGCCGCGCCCGCTCCTCCCACAGCACGGTGGCGCCCATGCCGATGACGGCCGCGAGATACGGGGCCAGGGCCACCGTGTAGTACTGGTGGAAGATGCCGGCCATGAGGCTGAACGTCAGGCCGGTCACCAACAGAGAGCCGCCCCAGGCGAGGAACGCGGCGCGCGCCGTGTCGGTGCGCCTGGCCTTCCACGTCAGGACCACGCCCGCGACGAACAGGATCAGCGCGGCGGGGATCAGCCACGAGATCTGGCTGCCGATCTCGGAGTTGAACATCCTGGTGAGGCCGGTCTCGCCCCACTGTCCCGTGCCGCCGCCCGCGCCGCCGCCACCGCCACCGCCACCGCCACCGACGGAGCCGGCCTCGTCGCCGTTGATGCGGCCGAGTCCGTTGTAGCCGAAGGTCAGTTCAAGGAACGAGTTGCTCTGGGAGCCGCCGATGTACGGCCGCGAGGACGCGGGCCACAGCTCGACGATCGCCACCCACCAGCCGCCCGCGACGATCATCGCGACGGCGGACAGGGCGAGTTGACCGAACCGCTTGCGTACTCGTACCGGCGCGAACACCGCGTAGAGCACCGCCAGCGGCGGCAGGACCAGGAAGGCCTGCAAGGTCTTGGTGAGGAAGGCGAGGCCGACGGCGACGCCCGCCCAGATCAGCCACTTGGTGCGGCCGTGCTCCATGGCGCGCACGACGCAGTACACCGTGGCGGTCATCAGGAGCGCGAGCAGCGCGTCCGGGTTGTTGAAGCGGAACATCAGCGCGGCGACCGGAGTCGTCGCGAGGACCACCATGGCGATCAGGCCCGCCGCGGCGCTGAACCGGCGGCGTACCGCCCTGTACAGGAGACCGGCGGTGGCCACGGCCATCAGGGCCTGCGGAGCGAGGATCGCCCACGAGTTGAGGCCGAAGAGCCGCACCGACAGGCCCATCGGCCACAGCGCGGCCGGCGGCTTGTCGACGGTGATCGCGTTCGCCGCGTCGGACGAGCCGAAGAAGAACGCCTTCCAGCTCTCGCTGCCCGCCTGGGCCGCCGCCGAGTAGAAGGAGTTGGCGTAGCCGGAGGCGGAGAGGTTCCAGAAGTAGGCGGCCGTGATCACGAGGAGCATGCCGAGGAACGCCGGGCGGGCCCAGCGCGGGTCCTCGGGCCTGCCGCGCCACACGCGCGTAGGGAATGCCGCCCGGGGAGGCGACTCGGCGGGAGGCGCGGGAGGCGCCTCGTACGAGGGTCGGGTGTCTGTGGTCATCGCTGGGTCGTCCTTGCCTGCGGAACCTCGGAGTTCCGTACGGGGATGGGGGCGGGCTCGGGGGTGCTCCGGTCGGCTGTCCGGTCGGCGGATTCGGACCGGTCCGAGAACACCCACGCCCGGAAGAGCAGGAAGCGCAGGATCGTCGCCGCGAGGTTGGCCGCGATCAGCACGATCAGCTCGGTGGAGTGCGCGGGCGCGCCGGAGGCCGTCTGAAGCGCGGCGAGCGAGCCGGCGGTCAGGGCCCAGCCGATGCCGAAGACGACGATGCCCTGGGCCTGGTGGCGTACGGCCTTGTCCCGGCCGCGCACCCCGAACGTCAGACGCCGGTTGGCCGCCGTGTTGACGATGGCCGAGACGAACAGCGCGGCCGCGTTGGCGACTTGCGCGCCCGAGAACGAGCGGAAGCCCGAGTACAGCAGCAGATACAGCAGCGTCGACAGGCCGCCGACGACGCAGAAGCCGAGCAGCTGGCGGGCGAGCCCCTTGGGCACGTCGGTGAGCCGCCGGTCACGCGGGTCGTCGCCGAAGGGGCGCGCGAGCCGGTCGAGGGGGAGCGAGCCGGTGGCGAGCGCCTTGCCGACGCGCCAGACGCCCTTGAGGTCGTCGGTCGCCGTCTTGACGATGTGCACGGTCGAGTTCGGGTCGTCGACCCAGTCGACGGGCACCTCGTGGATCCGGAGCCCGGCCCGCTCCGCGAGCACCAGCATCTCGGTGTCGAAGAACCAGCCGGTGTCCTCGACCAGCGGCAGCAGTACCTGCGCCACGTCGCGCCGGATCGCCTTGAACCCGCACTGGGCGTCGGAGAAACGGGCTTGCAGGGAGCCGCGCAGAATGAGGTTGTACGTGCGGCTGATGAACTCGCGCTTCGTGCCGCGCACGACCCGGCTGGCGCGGGCGAGCCGGGAGCCGATCGCGAGGTCGGAGTGCCCGGAGATCAGCGGCGCCACGAGCGGGAGCAGCGCGTTCAGGTCGGTGGACAGGTCCACGTCCATGTACGCGAGGACCGGCGCGTCGGACGCCGACCACACGGTGCGCAGGGCGCGCCCGCGGCCCTTCTGCTCGAGGCGGAAGTACGTGGCCTCCGGCAGTTCGGCGGCCAGTTCGTGCGCCACCTCGGGCGTGCTGTCGGTGGAGGCGTTGTCCGCGACGGTGATGCGGAAGGGGTAGGGGAAGGTGCGGACCAGGTGGTGGTGCAGCCTGCGCACGCACTCACCGAGGTCCTTCTCCTCGTTGTAGACGGGGATGACAACGTCCAGGACCGGCACATCGCCGCTGCCGGCAGGGAGGTGCTCCCGCGCCGGCAGCGCCCCGAACCTCGCGGAGACGGTGGGGTCAATGCCCGGAGAAGAGTCGGTTCGCATACCACCGACATTCACCAACTGCCCTGTTAGGGCTGTGTGGTGAGGCTTTGCCCCGCCTGTGAGTCCATCCCCAACAAAAACCAAGCCGCGTTGGGACGATGACCGGGCAACATCAAGCCCCGCACTCGAGCCAGAGGCTACGAGGGCCGGGCAACGTCAAGCCCCGCTCCTGGACGAGAGGCTACGAGGCCCGGGCAAATTCAAGCCCCGCCGGCGATTGAGGCGCGGGGTCCGGGCAAATTCAAGCCCCGCCGGCGATTGAGGCGCGGGGTCCGGGGCGGAGCCCCGCGTCGTCAACCCCGGGACCCGCCACGAACCCGGCCGCGTACGCCGGCAAGTGCACCGTGAACACGGTCCGGCCGACCACACTGCCCACCGTCACCGACCCCCCGTGCGCCGCCGCAACGGCCTGCACGATGGCCAGCCCAAGCCCCGTGGACCCCGCCTTCCGAGACCGCGAGGAGTCGCCCCTCGCGAACCGCTCGAAGACCCGCGGCAACAACTCCTCGGGGATACCCGGCCCATCGTCCTGCACGTCGAGGCAGACCCACCCACCCTGCCGATGCACGCGCGCGGTCACCGTGGTGCCGGGCGGCGTATGCGTACGCGCGTTCGCGAGCAGGTTGACGAGGACCTGATGCAGCCGCGCGGAATCGGCCAGCACGGCGGCCGGCTCGTCCGGCAGCTCCAGACGCCACTCGTGCTCCCGGTCGGCGGCCCGCGCATCGCTGAGCGCGTCGACGACCAGCGGCGACAGATCCGTCGGCTCGTACGACAGCGGTCTGCCGGCATCGAGCCGGGCGAGCAGCAGCAGGTCCTCGACGAGCCCGGTCATCCGGTCCGCCTCGGACTCGATGCGGCCGAGCGCGTGCCGGGTGTCCGGCCCCGTCTCCTCGCGACCGCGCCTGGTCAACTCGGCGTAGCCGCGGATGGAGGCCAGTGGCGTACGCAGTTCATGGCTGGCGTCCGCGACGAACTGGCGCACCCGCATCTCGCTCTGCTGGCGTGATTCGAGGGCGCCGTGCACATGGTCGAGCATGCGGTTGAGCGCGGCGCCGACCTGGCCGACCTCGTTCCTGGGGTCGGCCAGGGACTCCGGGACGCGTTCGTAGAGGGTCACCTCGCCGCTGTGCAGCGGGAGTTCGGAGACCCGGGTCGCGGTCGCGGCGACGCGGCGCAGTGGCCGCAGGTTGACGCCGACCATGATCGCCCCGGCGGCACCGGCCGCGACGAGGGCCGCGGCGGCGACGAGCAGCTCGGTGGCGATGAGCTTGTTGACGGTGGAGTCGACCTGGTCGGTGGGGCGGCCCACGTAGTAGTCGCCGTTGGAGCCGGAGACGTACTGGACGCGGTAGCTGCCGAGACCCGGCAGGTCGACGGTGGTGGGCTGGGTCCTGTCGTGACTCTGAGGGACGTCGTCCAGGGCGTCGAGCACGTCCTGGGACAGCCCGTCGGTCTGGATCTGCCCGCCGCCCGCGGTGTTCGTTCCCTCGACGCTGACCTCGCCGTCGGTGGCCTTCCCGCCGCTGACCTCCGCCCCGAGGGTCCCCGCGGGGGAGCCCATCGTCACGAAGGCCAGGTCGCCGAATTCCTGTTGGCCACGGGGCCCGGACCCGCCGGGAAAGTCACCCTTCGGCCCGCCGGCCCGCATCGCTATGCCGGACACCTGCTTGTCGAGCTCGTCGTACAGGTACGAGTGCAGCGAGACGGCGGACACGACTCCGATCACGGACGCCACGACGGCCATCAGCGCGACGGCCGTGACGACGAGCCGCGTCCGGAGCGTCTGAGGCCGGCCCCTGCGCTTCACGACGTCGTGCTGGCGGCCATGGCGGGCTTGATCAGATAGCCGGCGCCGCGCCGGGTGTGGATCATCGGCTCGCGCCCGGCGTCGATCTTCCTGCGCAGGTACGAGATGTAGAGCTCGACGACGTTCGCCTGCCCGCCGAAGTCGTAACTCCACACGCGATCGAGGATCTGCGCCTTGCTGAGCACGCGCCGCGGATTGCGCATGAGGAAGCGCAGCAGCTCGAACTCGGTGGCGGTGAGATGGATGTTGTCCCCACCCCTGGACACCTCATGGCTGTCCTCGTCCAGCATCAGATCGCCGACGGCGAGCACGGACTCGCTGCGCCGGTCGGCGGCGCCGGTCCTGCGAATGAGCCCACGCAGCCGCGCGACAACCTCTTCGAGGCTGAACGGCTTGGTGACGTAGTCGTCGCCACCCGCCGTGAGCCCCGCGATCCGGTCCTCGACGGCGTCCTTGGCGGTCAGGAAGAGAACGGGCACTTCCGGCAGCTCGCGGCGCATCCGCCCGAGCACGCTGAGCCCGTCCATGTCCGGCAGCATCATGTCGAGCACGACGGCGTCGGGCCGGAACTCGCGGGCCGTCTGCATGGCCCCCGTCCCGTCCCCCGCGGTGCGGATCTGCCAGCCTTCGTAGCGCAGGGCCATGGACAACAGCTCGGTGATGGACTGCTCGTCGTCCACGACAAGCACCCGGACGGGGCTTCCGTCCGGCCTCAGCAGTTCGGTACGCCCCTGGGGCGAGGTCGCGGTCATGGCGCAAGCTTGCGACGCGCCTCTGAGAGCACCCTTTCCCGTACCTGTGAAAACTCTGAGAAACGAATCCGAGAAACGAACAAGGGGCCGTGCTCAGTAGAGCCCGAACAGCGTTGCGGCATTGTCCCTGCACACGGCCCGCACCCAGTCGTCCCCGAGGCCGAGCCGCTCGATGGCCTCCAGCTGGTGCAGGTACGGATACGGGATGTTCGGGAAGTCGCTGCCGAGCAGCACCCGGTCCCCGAGGTCGACGAGCCGCCCCAGCTCGTCCCTGGGGAATGGGGAGTGCCGCTCGACGAAGTCGGTGAACGCCATGGTCGTATCGAGCCGCACCTGCGCATACCGCTCGGCGAGCGCGAGGAAGTCGGTGTACTCGGGCATCCCCATGTGCGCGACGACCAGCGGCAGCCGCGGATGCCGGGCGAGCAGCCGCGCGATCGGCTCGGGCCCGGTGTGCTTTCCGGGCGCGGGCCCGGACCCGCAGTGCGCCACGATCGGCACCCCGGCCTCGGCGAGCAGCCCCCACACGGGATCGAGCAGCGGATCGTTCGGGTCATAGGCACCCACCTGCACATGCGCCTTGAACACCCGCGCCCCCGCGTCCAGGGCATCGCGCACATACGCCTCGACGCCCGGCTCGGGGAAGAACGTGGCGGTGTGCAGACAGTCGGGCGTACGCGCGGCGAAACCGGCCGCCCACTCGTTCAGCCAGCGCGCCATGCCCGCCTTGTGCGGGTACAGCATCGACGTGAAGGCCTCGACGCGGAACTCCCGCAGCCGGGCCAGCCGCTCGCTCTCCTCCTCGCGGTACGTGATCGGCCACTCGGCCCCGACGAGCGGCCCGGCAGAGTCGAAGTACGCCCACACCTTGCGGAGCACGCGCTCGGGCATGAAGTGGGTGTGCACGTCGACGAGGCCGGGGAGCCGGTACCGGTCGAGGAACGCGGCGACCTGCTGGGGCTCGGAGTCGAGGCGGTCGCCGTGGTCGGGGCCGGGCTCAGTCACGCTCGAACCCCTGACTGCGCTCGACCTTGGCGACGTGCACGGTGTACCGCTCGTACCACTCGGCGCGGCCCTGCTTCTGCACGGCGCGGTGCTCGCCGACGGAGCGCCACTGCTCGATGGCGGCGGAGTCCCGGAAGTACGAGACGGTGATCCCGAGCCCACCGGGATTGCGTGCGGACTCGTGCCCCAGGTACCCCGGTATCTCCTTGACCAGCTCGTCCATCCGGTCGGCTGCCTCCCCGTAGCCACGGTCTCCCGGGGTCCGCACGGAGCTGAACACCACGACGTAATAGGGCGGTTCGAAGGCGGGCAACGGCCGGACTGCCGGCCCGTCAGTCGCATACGCGTGATCACTCATGTCCCTACGATCCCTCGTTCCCCGGCGTACCGGAAGGGAATGGACCAGCCGGTCGGCCGACCCGCTAGAAGAGCCCACCCTGCACCCCCGGAACTTCCCGCACCTCGAGCCTCGCCCCTCCGACCCCGCTCTCCCCCTGCGGCACCCGCTCCAACGGCCACCCGGCGAGCACCCGCGTATCGACGACGAGCCGCCGCTCTCCGCCGGCCTCCACGAGATGCAGATCGGGCCCGGCGGCGGCGACCACCCGCCCCGCGACGACGTCCCCTTCACCGAGCCCGCCCACGACGGCATCAACACGATCGATCCCGCCGAGCCCGAAAACCTCCCCGTGATCCACCACCTGCCACGGCAGCCGCTCCAACGATTCGGGCCACTGCTCGAGCCCCGCCGCGACGCCATGCACCCGCACCAACTCGGCGCCCCGCTCCTCGACCCCCGGCAACCCGCCCCGCACGGCCCGCTTCCTCTCGTACGGAATCCGGTCCGGCACCCCGAGCGCCACCCGCAGCAACTCCTCGGCCCGCCGCGCCGCCATCAGGGGCCCCCGCCCCAGCCATGTAAAGGCAACGGCCCCCTGCTCAAGCAGCCGGTCAGGGCCCCTCCGAGTGCCCGTGATCCCCACCTTCACGAGCCCATCCCCGAACCACGCCAAATACACGTGGTACGGCCGCGGGTCATCGGCGATGGTGTCCGCGGCCACGGACCGCGACCGGTCGATCGCGGCACACTCCGCGCACTGCGCCCGCGTCCCCCGCACCGGCACGGCATCCCGCCCGGGACAGACGGTCCACCGCCCCGACCGCCACACCCCGAGACACCGCCGCTCCCCACCGACCCGAAACGCGACGCCCTCCCCGAACCGCACCCCGCTCTCCCGCTCGGCCCCGCCGTCCCCCACCCACCCGAAGACCGGCCCGCCCCCACGCCACCGCATCCCGGTGCACCACCACGTCATAGAGCCAGGATGACGCACGCCACTGACAACACCCGAAAACGCAAGAGGCCCCGGACTCATCGTCCGGGGCCCTCTGACCAGTGTGCACTCGGCAGGATTCGAACCTGCAACCTTCTGATCCGTAGTCAGATGCTCTATCCGTTAAGCTACGAGTGCTTGCTTTTTTCTATTTTTCCTTGTCCCCGCTCCCGGCCTTTCGGCCCGTCCCGGCGACAAGAAGAACATTACATGACTGCCGCCGCCATGTGAAATCCGATTGCCCCACCTGGCCTGACCTGCGAAAACGCACTTCGAGGCAGTCAGCGGCCACCCCCGAAAAGCACCGAAGCCCTGGCCCCCAGGACCGTGTCTTCGGATCTTGCTGCGGAGACGCAGGGACCGCCCCTCGATGGGGGTAAACCCCACGCCGCATCAACAACGGTCTGCCCCTCGCCGAACGACCACGAGGGGTGACTCCCCCCAAGCACGTCATCGCAGGTCATTCAGAGAGGCTGGCCCACACCGGCGACTCGCGGCCAAGGGCGGCTGTGCCAGTCGCCTGCCATGACGAGGCACGTCGCCCCGAGGTATGTGGGACCCACAACGAACCCCTGTGATCAACTTTCGTCCGCCTAGCCCCGCCGCTAAGCGTCCCCCGCACACATCGACAGCCGGGGGGGGGATTATCGAGCGGGAGTGAAGACAGTGAGCCGCATGCCGAACACAACCGGCGAGGCCCTTCCTGGCGGCGACCTCTTGATCGTGATCGGGATCTGCATCCTCATACTGGCTGGGCTCGCCCTCTACTCCAACTGCCGGGGGCGCAAGTGAAGCCGCGCACACGCGTTGAGCGGACGCGGCCATGCTTGCGCGGACCGGGCGGTACAAGCATCGCGGCCTGCGCGACGCGCACCGGCTTCTACTCCTTGGGTCACCGCTCCCGAAGCCGGGTCAGGAGCCCTTCGTCGTCGACGTTGAAGCCTGATCGACCTGACGACCTCTCCTGAGAAGCACTAGGCATTCGCTCGGCGGAGACGTTCGTCTGCTTGTGCGCGGACGGCGTCACCGGACTTCGGGGGGTCGTCGTGCAGCGCCTCCCAGCGGGCATTGTGCGCCGCCGGCCACAAGCTGGCGGCCCACGCGATCTCCTGCTCCTCCACGGTGAAGCTACGACCTCGGAGATCCTGATAGGCCTCCAGGAACGCGGAAGAACTCTCGACCGGGGCCAATGTCGGCGGCGAGACGCTGGCGAACGCCCCGCACGCCGCACCCACCAGCGCCGCCTCCGGCTGCCACGCCAGGCTGTCCCAGTCGTGCACGGCCCACACGTCATCGTCGTGCCAGCGGAGGTTTTGCGCTTCGAAGTCGGCGTGGCCCAGCACGCACGGTAAGCCGGTGGCCAGCAGCCGCGTCCGGGCTCGCTCGGCTGTCTCGACGACATACTCAGGCACAGCGCTCTGGTCCCGCTCATCGAGGAAGTCGATGGCCGGCCACGTCCCTGAATCCGCATGGTCCCAACGCACCCAGCGCGGATTCGGCGGCGGCGCCGGGGTCACATCGGCGAGTTCGGCCATCAGCCAGGCGAACACCGCCGCGTAGCGCACAGCGACGTCCGGCGAGTTGCCGCCCAGCAGTTCCCCGCCTGCCCGAGACTCCTCGGCGTGTACGGCCAGCGCACCGACGCCGACCACGGGCGTGAGCGGCCGGGCGCAAGGAAACCCGCGTTCCGCCAACCGGGCCTGGGCGGCGAGACACGAAGCGGCCCGGCCGTCGGCCTCCCGCGCTTTCACCACGACGTCTCGTCCATCGACCAGCTTCAGCCCGAACACCGCCGATAGCGACCGCCGCTCGAACAGCACACTGGCCGGCTCGTTACCCAACTGGTCCACACACCAGCCGCCCAACCAGCGCGGCAGGTCGTCCAACGTCATAGCGGCGACTGTGCCATGTGCGTCGGGTGCAGCGAAGGCGATCAGACGAACCGCCTCACCCCGGCGAACAAATCTGGCCCAACTGGACACTCGGCGCGGTCACTGTCGGATGGCCCGGACGATCAAGGTTCCGATGTGCTGTGAATTCGCCCCGGAAACGACCGAGGGAGCCCATGCCGAATGACATGAACTCCCTGGTCAGCGTGCGGAGGCGGAGGGATTTGAACCCTCGATGGGGGGTAAACCCCAAACCGCATTAGCAGTGCGGCGCCATAGACCGGACTAGGCGACGCCTCCAGCGCAGCTCCCTCTCGCGGATGCGCGAGTGGGTGCGTGCAGATGATGACACAGCTGAGCGGCGCGTCACCAATCGCCTCCTACGGTACTAGGAGGGCAGGCCACAGGGCAAAGCCGGGGGTGTCGGGCCGCAACGTCGGGGTGGGTACGGGCGTTGAACACGGCATGTTCATGCGCATCTCTTCTCGACTCATCGCCTCCGTCGGCTCCGTCGCGTCCGTCGTCGGCCCGCTCGCCCTCCTCGCGGCCACTCCCGTCGCCGCGCACGCGGACACTGGGCTCGATCACCTGACCGTCACCGTCGCCGACTCGGACAACGGCGGCGACGGGACGTACGAGCTGGAGTGTTCGCCGGTAGGCGGGACGCACTCGGATCCCGGCGCGGCCTGCGGGCGGCTCGGCGAGCTGGAGGCACAGGGCGTGGACCCGTTCGCCCCGGTGGCCGACGACGCGCGCTGCACCATGCAGTACGGGGGCCAGGCCACCGCCCGCGTCACCGGGACCTGGCACGGGCGCTTCGTCGACTCCTCCTACTCATTGAGCAACGGGTGCGAGATCGCCCGGTGGCAGCAGCTCGAGCCCGTGCTGCCTGCGACGGGGCCGTGACCCTCGGTCCCACGGTCACAGACTCGTGACTCGGCCCGCCCGGGATCCCCACATCCTCTACGTGGGCTCCGTCGCATCCGGCGCCTCGAGTTCAACCTCTGCCCGTAGACTCCCTCCCGTGATACGTCGTGGGCCACGAGGCAAGATGGTCCACGCGGTCGGCAAGTCGCAGTAATCAGGGAGGAACCGTCGTCGTGAGCAGCAGGCCATCCCGAGGCGCTGCTCGCCTCGCAGCCATACTTGACGCGCTTCCGGACGGGTTGTTGCTCGTCAACACCAACGGAACCGTGGTCAACGCCAACTCCATTGCCCTGGAGTCCTTCGAGGCCCCGGGCACGGCACTTGTGGGGCGCGGCCTGCTCGACCTCCTGCCCGAGTTCGACTCGCGGCTGATCCCCGGCTCCATGCGCCGGCCCGACACCGCGACCGACGAACGCGGGCGGACCAAGCCGACGCGGATGACCGCGCGCCGCACCGACGCCGTCGAGTTCCCCGTCGAGGTGACCTCCGCCAATCTCTCCGACGGCGCGCGCGAAGCGATGGATCCGTACGGCACCGGTGGCGGCCAGAGCTACAGCGGCTCCGAGCTGCTCATGCTCGTCGTACGGGACCTGTCGGGGACCGTCGACACCGAGGCCGAACTGGCCCGCTCGCAGCGGCAGACCGAGATGATTCTGCGCGCCGCGTCCGAGGGCGTCGTGGGCACCGACACCGACGGGCGGATCGTGCTCGTCAACCCTGCCGCCGCGCAGATCCTGGGCTTCCGGGCCAGCGATCTGGGCGGGCAGGAGCTGCATCCGCTCATCCTGCACTCGCGTCCGGACGGTGAACCGTTCCCGTACGAGGAGTCGCCGCTCGCCGACACGCTGCGCTCCGGGCGCAAGCACCGGGTGCGCGGACAGGTGCTGTGGGCCAAGAGCGGCGCGAAGGTGCCCGTCGACATGACGACGGCGCCGGTCCGCGACGGGGACCAACTGGTCGGCGCCGTCATGACGTTCGCCGACCGCCGTTCCGCCGAGAAGCAGGCCGTCGAGCACGCCGAGGAGATCGCCCGGCGCGACGAGGCCGCAGAGCAGGAGCGCGAGGAGCACGCCGCCGAGCTGCGGCGGGTCGGTGAAGAGGGCGCCGCCGAGCTGGCGCGGGTGCGCGAGGAGCTGGGCTCCGAGCTGACGTCCGTACGCGAGGAACTGGGCTCCGAGCTCACGTCCGTACGCGAGGCGCTGACCGGTGAACTCGCCGCCGTCCGCGAGCAGCACGCCGAGGAGCTGTCCGCCGAGAAGGAGCGGGGCGCCTCGCTCGCGGAGCGCGAGAAGGACCGCTACGAGGCTTTGGCCGCACGGCACACGCAGCTGCTCGCCGTGCTCGGGCAGTCGCTGCGCGGCCCGTTGGACGAGCTGCGCCGCGAGCTGAGCCAGCTCGCCGCGGACGACGCCGGCCAACTGTGGCCCGAGGCCAACCAGGTGCTGCACCACCTGGCCGCCGGGTACTCGCGGATGACAACGCTCGTCGACAACGTGCTGGCCTATCAGACCTTGGACGAGGGCGGTTCCCTGCTCTCCCGTACGAAGGTCATGTTCGACGCCGTCGTGGCCGCCGGTGTCGACGGGGCCGTCGAGCTGATCGGGCCCGGCCGGGTGCAGTTCGCCGTGCACGCGCCGCCGATAGAGGCCGAGGTGGACGCTGGGCGGCTCGCGACCGCGCTCGCGCATCTGATCGCCGACGTCGCCGGGATCGACGCGACCGGCAACGCCCGGGTACCCGCTACCTCCGGGTACGTCGACTCGACCGTCGTCGTGGCCGCCGCGCAGCGGGGCGCGAACGTACGCATCGAGGTGCGCGGTCCCTACTCGGGCGGCGACCCGGTGCACGAGCCGATCGTGCACGGCATCGTGCGGGCGCACGGCGGTGTGCTGCAGACGCACGAGATGCCGGGGATGAGCGGCAGCGCGTACGTCCTCGAAGTACCGATCGGGACGGGGGCCGGGGTCGTTCCTGATGGTGGGGGCGTTCCTGCCGCCGGGGTCGTTCCCGGGGCCGATGGTGGTCTCGATCAGGAGGCGGGGCCCGATGAGGCTCCCGGCGGTGTGCCCGCCAACGTCTCCGTCGAGGGCTCCGAGGCCACCGATTCGCACGATGCCTCCGCCAAGGCGAACCCGAACCTTCCCGCGCAGGCCACCGGTGGCGGCAGCAGGCGCCGCAGGGCGCGGCGGGCCGCCGGGCCCTCGACGGACGCGTTCCTGGAGAGCAGCGTCTCGGGCGGTGGGCAGCCGGAACCGGCTCCCTCCAGCGGTACGGGCCGCAGGCGCGGACGACCTGCCCCGGAAGAGAACGCCGCCCGGGGCGCCGTGGTGACCTCGTCCGAACACGATGCGGCTTCCCCGACGTTGGGTGAAACGGTGCCGCCGCAGGGCGTGCCCTCGCCGACCGGGCGCAGGGCCCGGCGCGGCGGGCATCAGGAGCAGGCCGCCCTGCCCGCGCTGCCGTCCGGGTCCACCCCAGCGGACGAGCAGGGCGCCGAACCGGCTCAGGGCGAGCTGGAGTTGGCCGGTGCCGGGGCCCCGCAGCCCTCCGGGCGCCGAGGCCGGCGCGCGCTCAGCAACGCGCAACCGGCACAGGACGCGCAGGGCGCTCCGGCGGTGCGCGGGCAGCAGGCGAAGGAGCAGCAGGCGGGTCCGCGCGAGGTGTTCGCGCTGCCGCCCGCCGAAGCCGACCGCACGCCGGAGTACCGGGCAGAGGCCAAGGCCGAGGCCGAAGCGCGGGCCGAGGCGCAGGCGGGCGAACAGGCCGGTCGGCAGGCCGATGTGCAGCCCGCTCCCAGTGACGTACCGCAGGACGCCCCTCAGGAACGCGGCGCGCAGCCACAGCCGCAGCCCCTTCCGGTGCCGGACGAGGCGCACCAGCACGACACCGCCGAGGCGCACCCCTCCGCGGGCCACACGCCGCCGCAGCCGCACCCGGCGCAGCCAACTCCCGCCCTGGGTACGCCCACGACGGGTGGCGCGGGCGCCGCGCTGCCGCCGGAGAACAAGCCGGGGAGCGAGCCGGGTACGGAACCGGGTACGGAACCGGTCAGCAAGCCGGAGGAACCGGCGGCGGACCAGGACCTAGCCCAGGCCCCTGCCCCTGCCCCTGCCGCGATGCAGGCGAAGCCCCAGCCGGAACCCGAATCCGCGGCCCAGCCCGAACCCCAGCCGCAGACCGCCCCGGCCGACGAACCGGAAAGTGACCCGGCGGCCCCGGCCGAGAGCGCCCCGACCCCCGCCGCGGCCCAGCCGCTGCCCGCCGAGGCCCCGAAGCCGCAGGCTCAGGCTCAGGACCCGGCCCCTTCCGGTGACACGAACTCGACGCAGGGGCGGGCCTTCAGCGTGCGGACGCTGGGGCAGGGCGTGCCGTTCGGGCGCCAGGTCGCCTCGCAGCAGCGTCGTCCGCAGCCACCGGTCCAGCCGCTGCCGCCGCAGGCTCCGCCGAAGCCGGGCGCCGCGCCGCAGCCGAGCCCTGCGGCAGGCCAGACGCAGGGCCAGACACAGGGCGGCTCCGGCACCCTCGGTGGCTCCGGACGGCGCCGCAAGCTGTCCAACCGGCAGGAGAACCGCAAGGAGCAGCCGGACACCGGCAGCACCCCGCAGCCCCCGGCGCAGACCACCCCGCCGCCGAGCACCCGGGCCCAGGGCACCCCGCCCCAGGGCGCCGCTCCCGGCACGCCTCCGCAGGGCACCCAGGCCGGTGCCCAGGCCCGGCCGCACCCGCAGCAGACCCCGCTCCTGTCGCCGAACGCCTCCGAGGGCGGCGGTCGCGCCTACGCGATAGGCGCGCCCGACCAGGACGGCGTCGAGGGCCCGGAGCCGCTGGACGGCCCCGGCGGTGCCGTGGAGGTCGCGAACCGGCCGCAGCCGATGCCGATGGACGACGAGTTGCCGCCCGAGCCGCTCGACAACCCGCGCCGACTCCTCGTCTGGCCCGCGCCGGACGTGTCGACGCAGCAGGCGCTCAGCGACCGCGGCTACCGCCCGGTGACCGTGCACTCCCGTGAGGAGGTCGACGCGCAGATCGCGGCGTTCCCCGCCGCACTGTTCGTGGACCCGCTGACCGGGCCGATCACGCGGACCGCGCTCCAGTCGCTGCGCCAGGCGGCCGTCGCCGCCGAGGTGCCGGTCCTGGTGACCGCGGGCCTCGGACAGGCGACGCGCGAGGCCGCGTACGGCGCCGACCCCGCCGTGCTGCTCAAGGCGCTCGCCCCTCGGGACAGCGAGCAGCACCCGCCGCGGGTGCTGCTGATCGAGGAGCACGAGGAGATCGCGCTCGCCCTGACCGCGAGCCTGGAGCGGCGCGGGATGCAGGTCGAGCGGGCCGCGAACGACGCGGACGCGGTGGCCATCGCGTCCGAGCTGCGGCCGAACCTCGTGGTCATGGATCTGCTGCAGGTACGTCGCCGGCAGGCAGGCATCATCGACTGGCTGCGCGCGAACGGGCAGTTGAACCGCACTCCGCTGGTCGTCTACACGGCCGCCGTGGAGCCCGCCGAGCTGCCGCGGCTCGCGGCGGGGGAGACGGTGCTGTTCCTGGCGGAGCGGTCGACGAGCACCGAGGTGCAGGGCCGGATCGTGGACGTACTGGCGAAAATCGGCACGAACTGAATCTCGAGCCCTGAATTTCGGGTCCTGAGCCTCGGGCTCCGAGCCTCAACACACGTACGGGGGCGGCCCTTTCGAGCCGCCCCCGTTTCACGTGAAACAGGCCGTCACAGCCTGGTGACGTCCAGGTCCCCCTCCGCGTACTGCTTGCGCAGCACCTTCTTGTCGAACTTGCCGACGCTGGTCTTCGGGACCGCAGGGATGATCGTCCAGCGCTCCGGCAGCTGCCACTTCGCGACCTTCTCGGCGAGGAACGAACGCAGCGTCTCGAAGTCGGCGCTCGCCCCCTCCTTCAACACCACCGTGGCGAGCGGCCGTTCGCCCCACTTGTCGTCGGGGACGGCGACGACCGCGGCCTCGGCGACGTCCGGGTGGGACATCAGCGCGTTCTCCAGGTCGACGCTGGAGATCCACTCACCGCCGGACTTGATGACGTCCTTCGCGCGGTCGGTGAGCGTGAGGAAGCCGTCGGGGCTGATGGTGCCGACGTCGCCGGTCTTCAGCCAGCCGTCCTCGCTGAACTTGTCCTCCGGGCGCAGCACTTCATTGCCGGAACCGCCGTAGTACGCGCCCGCGATCCAGGGGCCGCGCACCTCCAGCTCGCCCGCGGACTCGCCGTCCCAGGGCAGTTGCTCGCCGCCGGGGCCGGTGAGCCGCCCCTCGACGCCGGCCGGGAAGCGGCCCTGCGTGAGCCGGTACGCGAACTCCTCCTCGCTGCCCGGTGCGGCGCTCGCCGGGGGACGGGCGACGGTGCCGAGCGGCGAGGTCTCCGTCATGCCCCAGGCGTGGCAGACCCGCATGCCCAGGTCGTCGAACGCCTTCATCAGCGAGGGCGGACAGGCCGCCCCGCCGATGGTGACCTGCGTGAGCGTGGAGACGTCGCGCGGCTTGGCGGTGAGCTCGGCGAGCAGGCCCTGCCAGATGGTGGGGACGGCGGCGGCGTGCGTGGGGCGCTCGGACTCGATCATCTCGGCGAGCGGCGCGGGCTGCAGGAAGCGGTCCGGCATCAGCATGCTCACGCCGGTCATGAACGTGGCGTGCGGCAGGCCCCAGGCGTTGACGTGGAACTGGGGGACGACGACGAGCGAGGTGTCGGCGTCGGTGAGGCCCATCGACTGCGTCATGTTGACCTGCATGGAGTGCAGGTAGATGGAGCGGTGCGAGTAGACGACACCCTTGGGGTCGCCCGTGGTGCCCGAGGTGTAGCACATGGCGGCGGCCCGGAGTTCGTCCAAGTCGGGCCAGTCGTAGGTGGTCGGCCGGTCCGCGATCAGCTCCTCGTACTCGTGCACCTGCGCGGAGGCGCCGTCGAGTACGGAGCGGTCGCCGGGGCCTGACACCACGATGTGCTCGACCGTCGGCAGCTTCGAGAGCAGCGGGGCGATCATCGGGAGCAGCGAGCCGTTGACGAGAACGACCTTGTCGGCGGCGTGGTTCACGATCCACGCCAACTGCTCGGCGGGCAACCGCAGGTTGAGCGTGTGCAGGACGGCGCCCATGCACGGCACGGCGAAGTACGCCTCGACGTGCTCCGCGTTGTTCCACATCAGCGTCGCGACCCGGTCGTCCTCGCGCACGCCGAGTCCGTCGCGCAGCGCGTTCGCGAGTCGGTGCGCGCGTTCGGCGGCCTCGCGGAAGCTGCGGCGGTGCGGCTCGGCCTCGCCGGTCCACGTGGTGATCTGGGACGATCCGTGCACCCGCGCGCCGTGTTGGAGAATGCGGGTCACGGTCAGCGGTACGTCCTGCATCGTGCTCAGCACGGCGTCCTCCCGGTGGGCGCTACGGAGCAGTAAGGGTCCGCTGATTCTCACTGCATACCAGGCGGTATGTCACTAGTTCCCGGGATGATCGATCAGCGAATCACCCAGGATGCGCCGCTGGTCACGCCGTGTGCCGCAGTTCCGGGTCCTCGCGGAGCTTGCCGAGCGCGCGCGACACCGCGCTCTTCACGGTGCCGATGGAGACACCGAGCACCTGGGCCGTCTGGGCCTCGCTCAGGTCCTCGTAGTAGCGCAGGACGACCATCGCCCGCTGCCGCGCGGGCAGTTTCGTGATGGCGCGCCACATCGCGTCGTGCAGCGCCTGCTGCTCGGCGGGGTCCCCGGTCGGCGCCTCCCGGTGCTCCGGCAGCTCGTCGCAGACGAACTCGTCCACCTTGCGCTTGCGCCACTGCGAGGTCCGGGTGTTCAGCAGGGCCCTGCGCACATAGCCGTCGAGCGCCCGATGGTCCTCGATCCGGTCCCACGCGACGTACGTCTTCGCGAGCGCGGTCTGCAGCAGGTCCTCGGCGTCGCACGGGTTCGACGTCAACGACCGGGCGGTGCGAAGCAGCACCGGCTGGCGCGCCCTGACGTACGACGCGAACGACGGATACGCCGAGTACGCGGTGGTTGCCGGGCGCGGCCCCGCGTGGGTGCGCGGAGCGGTCTCGGAAGCGCTGGAGCGGACAGGCACCAGGGTTGCGGTCATGGCTCCACGCTATGAGCGCCCCCTACTTCCGGGGATCGGCCGGAGGTCCCGAAACGGCGTCCGCCTCAGGTTGTACGAGGGGTGCTGGCCCCACCTCCTGAAGGTGGAGTCGGAGGCGATGTCCCCTGGGGGACGGCCCTGACTCCCCTGTACGCGGAGGGCACGCGGAGGGCACGCGGACGACCCCGGCGCCTCCCCAGCGTACGGGTCCGCTCACCCGCTTCAGCCGTCCGACCCCAGGATCAGACCCGAGGTGGGGACCCCGGTGCCGGCCGTGACCAGAGCGGTGGCCGCGCCGGGTATCTGGTTCACGGCCGTGCCGCGCACCTGCCGCACGCCTTCCGCTATCCCGTTCATCCCGTGCAGATACGCCTCGCCCAGCTGCCCCCCATGAGTGTTGAGCGGCAGCCGCTCCTCCGCCACGAAGCCGGCCGCCTCGCCCGGCGGGCAGAAACCGAACTCCTCCAGCTGCATGAGCACGAACGGAGTGAAGTGGTCGTAGAGGATCCCCACGTCGATGTCGTCGGGGCCGATCCCGGCGGTACGCCACAACTGCCGCGCCACGACGCTCATCTCGGGCAGGCCCGTCAGCTCGTCCCGGTAGAAGCTCGTCATCTGCTCCTGCGCGCGGCCCGCGCCCTGCGCCGCCGCCCGGATCACCGCGGGCGGGTTCGGCAGATCGCGGGCCCGCTCCGCGCTGGTGACGACGATCGCCTGCCCGCCGTCCGTCTCCTGACAGCAGTCGAGCAGCCGCAGCGGGTCGACGATCCAGCGCGACGCCGCGTGGTCGGCGAGCGTGATCGGCTTCTCGTAGAAGTACGCCGCCGGGTTCGTCGCCGCGTACTTGCGGTCCGTGACCGCGACATGGCCGAACGCCTCGGGCGTCAGCCCGTACGTGTGCAGATAGCGCTGCGCCGCCATCGCCACCCAGGACGCGGGGGTGAGCAGCCCGAACGGCAGGTTCCAGCCGAGCGCCGCGCCCTCCGCCGAAGGCTCCCTGTGCTGCACGCCCGAGCCGAAGCGCCTACCCGAGCGCTCGTTGAACGCCCGGTAGCAGACCACCACGTCGGCCACGCCGCTCGCCACCGCGAGGGCCGCCTGCTGCACGGTGCCGCAGGCCGCGCCGCCTCCGTAGTGCACCCGCGAGAAGAAGGAGAGCTCTCCCATGCCCGCGGCCTGCGCCACGGTGATCTCCGGGCTGGTGTCCATGGTGAAGGTGACCAGGCCGTCGACATCGGACGGGGACAGGCCAGCGTCGTCGAGCGCCGCGTGCACCGCCTCCACCGCGAGCTTCAGTTCGCTGCGGCCGGAGTCCTTGGAGAACTCCGTGGCACCGATGCCGACGATCGCGGCCTTCCCGCCGAGCCGATCCTTGCCGTGCACACTCATGTCGCGCTCCCCTCGGGTACGACGACCGTGACGGTGCCGGTGACGTGACTGCCGATCCCGTTCCTGCCGACGATCTTCACCTGCGCCGTGTCACCCGCCACCTCGGTGATCGTGCCGCTCAACACCATCGTGTCGCCCGGGTAGTTGGGCGCCCCGAGCCGTATCGCGACCTTACGTAGGACGGCGTCGGGGCCGAAGCGGTCGGTGATGTAGCGCCCCACCAGGCCGTTCGTCGTGAGGATGTTCATGAAGATGTCGGGGGAACCCTTCTGGTGCGCCAACTCCGCGTCGTGGTGCACGTCCTGGTAGTCACGGGACGCGATCGCCCCGGAGACGATCAGCGTCCGGGTGATCGGGATCGTCAAGGGCTCCAGCTCGTCCCCGGCTTTCATCCCGAGCTCTTCTCCGGCCTTCATGCGGCCTCCCCTCCGTCGGCCGCGCCCGCTCCCGACGCGATCACTTCGCCCAGCTCCTCCAGGAGTTCGGCGCCGCACCCCAGATATCCGTCCAGCTGCCGGCCCCACAGGAAGTGCCGGTGCACCGGGTGGTCCAGGTCGGCGCCCATGCCGCCGTGCAGATGCTGGCCCGTGTGCACGACCCGCTTGCCGGCCTCCGAAGCCCACCAGGCCGCGGTCAGCGCGTGGCTCTCGTGGTCGAGCCCGGCGTCGCGCCGCCAGGCCGCCTCGTACGCGGTGACCCGAATCGCCTCGGTGTCCATGTACGCCTCCGCTGCGCGGAGTTGGACGCCCTGCTTGGCGGCGAGCGGCCTGCCGAACTGCTCCCGCTCGTTCGTGTAGTCCACGGCTCGGGCCAGCGATCCCGCACAGACCCCGGCCTGCAGCCCGGCGAAGGCGGTCCGCGCGGCCGCGAGCACGTCCCCGTAGGCCCCTGGTCCGCCGATCCGCTCGGCCTGCGCGCCGTCGAGCACGAGCCGCCCTGCGGACCAGGGCGCGGTCAGCTCGACCGGCTCGCGCCCGGCCTCCTCCGCCCGGACCGTCCACAGGCTGTGGACATCTTTTTCTCTTTCGCCCCGCACCGCCACCAGTACGTGCGTCGCGTCCCGCAGCCACGGCACCCACGGCACGACCCCGCTCAGCCGCGCCCGCCCCTCCGGCAGGGCGTCCACCACGATCCCACCGCGCGCGGGAAACGCCCCCGCAGCCACGGCCGAACCGTCCCGCAGACCCGGCAGCAGCCGCTCCCGCTGATCGTCCGTACCGTGCGCCGCCACCGCCAGCAGGCCGTACACACAGCTCCCGGCGAACGGCACCTGCGCCGTCGTCCTGCCCTGCTCCTCCAGCATCAGGACGAGCCCGAGCAGCCCGGTCTCCTCCACCGCGCCCACGAGGCCCGCCGCTCCCAGCTCCTTCCAGAGCTCGCCGTCCGTACTGCCGCCGAGGCCCGCGAGCCGCTCCGGTGTGGACAGATCCCCGAAGATCCGCGCGGCGAGGTCCCGCGCCGCCTCCTGCTCCGGAGTAGGGGTGAAGTCCATGTCAGACCTCCCCGCCCTGGCCGGCGTCGACGACCCGGAAGACGGGCAGCTCCAACTCGTCGTCCGCAGCGAGGAATTCGAGCCGTACGGGCATCCCGATCCGCACCTTCTCGCTCGGCACCCCCACGACATTGCTCACCATGCGCACGCCCTCCGCCAGCTCGATGAGCCCGACCGCGTAGGGCGGGTCGAAGGCGGGGAAGGGTGGGTGGTGCATGACCACGTAGCTGTAGACGGTGCCCTCGCCGCTCGCCTCGACGGTGTCCCACTCCTGCCCGCCGCACGTGTTGCACCCCGGCAGCCAGGGGAACCGCAGCGTCCCGCACGCGCGGCACCGCTGAATGAGCAGCCGGTGGCCGGCGACGCCCTCCCAGAAGCCCGCGTTGTCCCGGTTGACGACGGGCCTCGGCCGCCGGGGCCTGTCCTTCTTCGCGGCCCCGTCGCCCGAACTCCGCTTGGCGGGCGTGTACTTCAGGATGCGGAACCGGTGCGTCCCGGCGAGCTCCTTGCCCACCCGGACGTTCATCCGCGTCGTAATGAAGTGCCCCGTGCCCAGCTTCGTCGTCTTCAGCGGCGAGACCGACTCGATCACCGAGTCGTACGTGATCGCGTCTCCGGGCCGCAGCGGCCGCAGATACTCCTGCTCGCAGTCGGTAGCGACGACCGACGTGTACCCCGCGCCGTCGAGCAACGCGAACAGCTCGTCGTGGGCCGGCGAGCGCCCCTCGTAGCTGGTCAGACCCGCCATCGTCCAGGCCTGCAGCATGGTCGGCGGCGCGATCGCTTCCGGCCCCTTGTAGGCGGGGTTCGTGTCGCCCATGGCCTCGCACCAGTGCCGGATCATCGGCGCGTTCACCGGGTCCAGGCCCTCGGCCTCGGTCGCCGCCGCCCGCCCCTCGAAGGTCTTCAGCTTCTCGTACGCCAAGGGCTCGTGCTCCATGAACTCCTGCCCCGCAACTCCCGCGCTCACCGCTTCCCCCTCCGCATACCGAGCCGCATCGTCGCCACGATCTCGCGCTGCACCTCACTCACCCCGCCACCGAAGGTGTTGATCTGCGCCGCGCGGTTCATCCGCTCCAACCCACCGTCACCCACGCCCGCTTCACCGCCCCCCGTATCACCGAACGCTCCGGGCGAACCGGTCCGCACCCACCCGGCGTCGCCCGCGATCTGCTGACATATTCGATACGTCTCGACCGCCGATTCCGTTCCCGCGAACTTCACGCCGCTGGCGTCTCCGGGGGCCAGTCGACCCGCCCCGACATCCCCCACCAAACGCCAGTTGAGCAGGCGCGTTGCCGCCAGCCGGGCATGCGCTTCGGCCAGTTGAGATCGGATCCAGGGCGCGTCAACACGGCGCTCGCCGGTCACCGGATCGGGGATCCGGGCGGCCTCGGCCACCCGCTCGTAGAAGTCCTCGGCCTGCATCCCGATCGCGGCGAGGGCGACCCGCTCGTGATTGAGCTGGTTCGTGATCAGTCCCCAGCCCGCGTTCTCCTCGCCGACGAGATTCGAACCGGGGACCCGGATCCCGTCGTAATACGTGGCCGTCGTGGTCAGTCCGCCGACGGTGTCGATCGGGGTCCACGAGAAGCCGGGTGCGTCGGTCGGCACGAGGATGATCGAGATCCCCTTGTGCTTGGGCGCCTCGGGATCGGTCCGGCAGGCGAGCCAGATCCAGTCGGCGTTCTGCGCGTTCGACGTGAACACCTTCTGCCCGTCGATCGCCCAGTCGCCACTCGCTTCGTCGCGCACCGCGCGCGTGCGCAGGGACGCGAGGTCCGTGCCCGCCGACGGTTCGCTGTAGCCGATCGCGAAGACCAGGTCGCCCTTGAGGATCCGGGGCAGGAAGTAGGCCTTCTGCTCCTCGGTCCCGTACTTCATGAGCGTCGGGCCCACCGTGTTGAGCGTGACCATGGAGACCGGCGCGCCGGCCCGGTACGCCTCGTCGAAGAACACGAACTGCTCGTCCGCGCCGCGCCCCTGCCCGCCGTACTCCACGGGCCAGCCGAGGCCCAGGAGGCCCTCGTCACCGATGCGGCGCAGCAGTCGGCGCTGGCCAACAGGGTCGTCGGCCGCCGGTGGGCCGTCCGGCATCAACGTACGGAATCTCTTTCGCAGTTGGGCGCGCAGCTCGCGCTGGCGCTCGGTGGGGGCGAGGTGCACGGCGGCTGCCCTCCAGGACTGGCCTCGTACCGACAAGGGTTTCTGACTGTCCGTCAGATACCGATGGGTGTCAAGAGATCAACACGCCGCCACTTCGGCACACACGCCTGCGCGGCGGCGCCGAAGCACCGCCGCGCAGACTGTCACGCACCCCACGAATGACCCCCGCCGCGCAGGAGCCGGCGGATCACCAGAGCTCGGTGAAGTTCACGTTGACGTTCGACTGGTCGATCGCCGTGAACCCGGATCCGTTCACCTGAGCCTCGTTGTTCTGGTTCGAGGCGCCGTTGCCGACGGCCTGCTGCTGCGTGGTGGACGAGTTGCCGAAGTTGTCGTCGCCGACACCGCTGCCGCTGACCGTCGCCACCCCCGCGTTCGATCCGCTGTCCGCGAAGGAGCCGTTGTCTGCCATCGCCACTCCGGAGAAGAGTGCTGCCGCAAGGGGCAGAGCTGCGACGGCGGCGATGACGCGGGCGGTACGGATGGAAGCCATGATCTTTTCCTCCAGGACAGGAAGTACGCTCCGGGCGCTCGGACAGGGTCCGGCCACCCGTTAAGTACGGGATGTACCAAGGCAGTTGGCCGACCGCCTCGGCGATGTTCACGACGTCGCGAGATCAGAATTGCCCACCGGAACCCCGGCGAACCACCCCGGAAGCCGCTATTCGCTCGCAAGCGTGAGGACATGTCGATAAACCCCCTTCACACCCGGAAAACCCCAGCTCAGGCCGGAGCGTGCCACCTCGGGACCAGTCCGGCCCAGGCGGCCCTACCGGCGAAGCGTTTCAGCACATTTTTGGTAAATGCTTCCCTCGGATGACCGCCCCCACTTCCCTTCTTCGAACGTGTGTACGAAAATGAGGGCATGGCCACCACGGACCGGCACCCGCCCCACTGCCCACCACACCCGTCTCTCGCGACCCTGGCCCTCGCGCACGCCCTGTCCGCCGCCGAACGCGGGCTCGCCGTCATCCCCCTGGCCAGGACCAAGCTCCCGGCGCTGCCCTCGCCGCACCGCAGCGACCCGCCCTCGGCCCCGCGCTGCCACGGCGAATGCGGCCTTCCGGGGCACGGCGTGTACGACGCCTCGACCGATCCCCGCCGCATCCGCGCGCTCTTCGCGGCCGCCCCCAGGGCGACCGGCTACGGCATCGCCTGCGGCCTGGCCCCGCACCACCTCATCGGCGTCGACCTGGACACCAAGTCCGGTACAGATGCCTCCGCTTCCCTGCGTGAGCTGGCCTTACGGCATCTGTTCACGATCCCCGACACGGTGGTCGTGGCCACACCGAGCGGCGGCCGGCACCTGTGGCTCTCCGGGCCGCCGGACACCGTGGTGCCCAATTCCGCGAGCCGCCTCGCCCCCGGCATCGACATCCGGGGCGCCGGCGGCTACCTCGTGGGGCCCGGCTCCCGCACCGAGCACGGCGTCTACGGCACGGTCCCGGGCACCGGCCACCTGCCGCCCGCACCCTGCCCACCGGCGCTTCTGCGCCTGCTCACGCCCCCGCCGCGCGCGCACCACCCCATGACGGGGCGTCCCGGTCAACACGGTCTGGGCCTCGTCCAGTTCGTTCTCAGCGCCCACGAGGGCCAGCGCAACACCCGCCTCTTCTGGGCGGCCTGCCGCGCGTACGAGAACGGCGTCGGCGACACCCTCTCCGACGCCCTGACCGACGCGGCGGTGCGCACCGGCCTGACGGAACGCGAGGCCCGCTCCACGATCGCCTCGGCAGAACGCCTCACGGCGGATCCCTAGGGCCTGCCGAAAGGGTCGGCCAACCAAGGACGAGAGCCCTACCGAACGCGAGCGAGCCCCCGACCCTGATCCCGGGTCGGGGGCTCGCTCAACTGCGCGGTGGGTGTGGGATTTGAACCCACGGAGGCTCTCGCCTCGACGGTTTTCAAGACCGTTCCCTTAGGCCGCTCGGGCAACCCACCCCGCGCTTCGACGGTCTTGAAAACCGTCGAGGCGCGGGACAAGCGTAGCGGGTCGGTTCGCGGGCCCGGTCAGCTGTCGCCCTTGCGCTCGCCCAGGGTCACGTCGGCCGTGTGCTCTTTGCCATCGCGCGTGTAGGTGAGCTTCACGGAGTCGCCCGGCTTGTGCTGCCAGATCTGGCCGATCAGGGTCGGTCCCGAGTCGATGGGCTGGTCGTCGAGCTTCGTGATGACGTCGCCGGGCTTGAGACCCGCCTTGTCCGCCGGGCCGTTCGACGTGACGGCCGCGGAGCCACCCGCGCCCTGCTGGGTGATCTTCGCGCCGCCGGTGCCCTCCTCCAGGGAGACGGAGGCCCCGATCACCGGGTAGACCGGCTGCCCGGTCTTGATGAGCTGCTGGGCGACCATGTTGGCCTGGTTGATCGGGATGGCGAAGCCGAGACCGATCGAGCCGGACTGGCCCGAACCGCCGCCCATGCCGCCGCTGGAGGCGGACTGGATGGCGGAGTTGATGCCGATCACGTTGCCGTTGCCATCGAGCAGGGGGCCGCCGGAGTTGCCCGGGTTGATCGACGCGTCGGTCTGCAGGGCGCTCATGTACGAGGCCTTGCTGGTGCCGGAGCCGTCGCTGGAGGCCACCGGGCGGTCCTTGGCGGAGACGATGCCCGTGGTCACCGTGTTCGACAGGCCGAAGGGCGCGCCGATCGCGATGGTCGAATCGCCGACAGCGACCTTGTCGGAGTTGCCGAGGGTGAGCGGCTTCAGGTTGTCCGGCGCGTTCTTGAGCTTGATGACCGCGACGTCGTAGCCCTGCGCCTTGCCGACCACTTCGGCGTCGTACTTCTTGCCGTTCGAGAACGTCGCCGACAGCTTGCCGCCGTCCGCGGCCTCCGCCACCACGTGGTTGTTGGTGAGGATGTGGCCCTGCTTGTCGTACACGAAGCCCGTGCCGGTGCCGCCCTCGCCGTTGTTGCCCTCGGCCTCGATGGTGACCGTGCTGGGCAGCGCCTTGGCGGCGATGCCCGCGACAGTGCCCTTGTCGCGCTTGAGGTCGGCCGGGTTGGAGGCAGAGACGGTGGTCGAGCCGGTGTCCGAGCCGTCACCCCGCTCGGCCGCCCAGTAGCCCACGCCGCCGCCGACCGCGCCCGCGACCAGTGCCGCCGCGATGATCCCGGCGACCAGGCCACCGCGCCGGCCGCCCGGCTTGGGGGGCGGCGGCTGGTAGGAGGCGCCCCAGCCTCCTCCGCCGCCACCCGACCCGTAGGAGGGCGTGGCGGGCGGCGGGGGCGGCCAGTCGCCGCCATGGGCCGGTCCTGCCGCGCCCGGCGCGGCTCCCCCGAAGGGCGCCGCGGACGCGGCGGGCGCTCCGGGCCCGCCGTGACCAGCGGGCCTCGGATCCTGGCTCGCAGGGTCGGCCCCGGCCCCCTGGGGAGCGGGCGCGGGAGCAGCGGGAGCGTCCACCGGCACGGGAGGTGCGGACGGGGCCGGGGGAACCTCAGTGCCCTCGTTCTCGGTGCTCACAGCTTTCTCTCCTCGATCCACGGCTGTCGTCGCCGGTCCATCCTGGCTGGCTGCTCAAGGCAGGCGACTTCCACTTGTGCCGTCGCCGTCCCGGCATGGCCCTGTCATGGGCCACGTGTCCTGTTGTACGTCGTCAGCCTTTCCCACGGGACGTCAGGCCACCGTAAGGCGATCCTGTGCGTCCCCCGCCATCCTTTACGTCCGGCAAAACGGACGCATCCGCTGGGCCGAACTTTTCCGGGTCGCCTGCCGCGCGATGGCACCATGACGCGGTGACCCTCGCACCACAGCAACGCATTCAGGTCGTCGCCCACCGCGGTGCCTCTCAGGACGCCCCCGAGCACACATTGGCCGCCTACAAGAAGGCCATCGAGGACGGCGCGGACGCCCTCGAATGCGATGTGCGGCTGACGGCCGACGGACATCTCGTATGCGTGCACGACCGTCGCGTCAACCGTACGTCGAACGGCCGTGGGGCCGTCTCCACACTGGAGCTCTCGGAGCTCACCGCCCTGGACTTCGGCTCCTGGAAGGGCCACGACGAGGTCCCCGACTGGACGGGCAGCGCGTCCGACACCTCCGCCACCTCCGTGCTGACACTGGAACGTCTTCTGGAGTTGGTCACCGACGCGGGGCGCCGGGTGGAGCTGGCGATCGAGACCAAGCACCCCACACGGTGGGCGGGGCAGGTGGAGGAGCGGCTGCTGCTCCTGCTCAAGCGGTTCGGCCTGGACGCTCCGGCCGCGGGCGAGCCCTCGCGCGTGCGCGTGATGAGCTTTTCCGCGCGCTCCCTGTCGCGTGTCCAGGAGGCCTCTCCGACGCTGCCGACGGTCTACCTGATGCAGTTCGTCTCGCCCCGCCACCGCGAAGGGCGCCTCCCCAAGGGCGTGCACATCGCGGCCCCCAGCATCCGGATCGTGCGCAATCACCCCGCGTACGTCGAAAAACTCGCGCGCGCGGGTCACCAGATCCATGTGTGGACGGTGGACGAGCCCGAGGACGTCGACCTCTGCGCGAGCCTGGACGTCGACGCGATCATCACCAACCGCCCGGCTTCGGTGCTGCGCCGACTCGGCAGGGGCTGAATCCGGCCACCTTTCCCCAACGCCGTCACAGGGTGTGCACCGGCGCGTTCGGACCGTATTCGATCGTCACGAGTGCGTCACCGGAAGCGGGATGGCCGGTTTCCGGTCCAGTCCATTGGGGCATTCACACCGTGGCGTGGGGCAAAGGAGGTCTCGGGGGTGGCGTTGGTGGTGGCACAGGAGGTGCCCGCGTCGTCGAGCATGGCCGTACCCCATGGCCCTGCGGGCGTGGGCGCGGCAAGGCGTCGTATGCGTGATCAGCTGCGCATCAGTGGCGTACCGGAAACGGTCATCGACGATGCGGTTCTCATCCTTTCCGAACTTCTCAGCAATGCGTGCCGGCACGGCCGGCCGCTCGGCGACGATCTGGCCGGCGACGGTGACGTACGCGCCGCATGGCGGGTCGACGACCGTGGCTGTCTCGCGGTCGAGGTGACGGACGGCGGCGGGCCCACCCGCCCGATTCCGGCCACTCCCTCGATCACGGCACACGGCGGCCGCGGGCTCAACATCATCACGGCGCTCGCCGACGACTGGGGCGTACGCGACGGCATGCGCGGCGAGGTCACCGTCTGGGTGACCGTCCACAAGGACGTCCACGCGGAGGCCATGGTCGAGCGCCGGGACGACTTCGCCTCGCGGGTGGCCGCGCCGCCCGTGGCGGACCTGGCCGACCTGGGCTTCCCGGACGCCTTCGACGACCTGGGCTGAAAGCCGCTCGGGCGCGGCCAGTTGGGCGCATCCCCCTCTTGTCGGTACGAGCGGCTAGGCTCGCGCCGTACGTACGAGAGCCGTATCCGGGAGACACCCAAGATGGCCAAGAAGCGCCCGCAGACCAAGGGCAAGCAGCACGTCACCGATGGTGCCCGCGCCGGAGGCGCCGAGGGGGACTTCCCGGTCGTCGGCGCCCGCGAACCCTGCCCCTGCGGCAGCGGTCGCCGCTACAAGGCGTGCCACGGCCGGGTGGCCGCGCACGCCGCGACCGAGCTGGTGCAGCGCCCCTTCGAGGGCCTGCCCGGCGAGGAGGACTGGGTCGCGCTGCGCGAGCTGGTGCCCGCCGCGACGGCCGGGCTGACCCTGAAGGACGGCCTCCCCGAGGGCGTCCCCTCGGTGACCCTCGCCACCGTGCTGCCCATGGCCTGGCCGGCCCTGCGCCGCGACGACGGCTCGGTCCTGCTCGGCCTGCAGAACGACACGCCTTCCGGGGACATCAGCCGCGACCTGGCCGACACGCTGCTGCGCGCGCTGGCCGCGGAGCCGGGCAACCCGGTGCAGACCCGCCGCGCACCGGCCGACGGGCCGCGCCTCCAGGACGTACTCGCCCCGGAGGGCGGTTTCGAGCCCATCGTCCACACGGGTTTCGAATTCTGGGTGCCGGACTCGGAGAACGCGACGGGTGAGGTCGCCGCCTCCCTGGAGCGGGCCAACGCCGCGGCGATCCCCACGGTGAAGCTCTCCGGCGTGGACAGCGCCTACTGGTGCGAGACGCCGGAGAAGAACCACCTCCGGTGGGTCATGCCGCACGCGGAGGAGAAGCTGCTCGACGCGCTGGCGCGGCTGCACGCGGCGGGCACGTCGTCGCTCGGCGACGGCACCCGTCTGGTGGGCTCCTTCAGGGCGCACGGCCTGACCGTTCCGGTCTGGGACCTGCCCAGCTCGATGCAGGCACAGGACGTCGAGAAGCCGGCCGCCGAGTTCGCCGAGCGACTGGCCGACGCACTGGCCACGGACGCACCGCTGACCCCGGACGAGCGACGGGCACGCGGGGGACTCACCAATCGACAGGTGACGCTCAGCTGAGTCACAGCTTCAGATGGGGCGGGCTGACCGACCAGTCAGCCCATCGGAACGGGGACACCCGATGGACCCGCTTCACCGAACCGCAAGGTGAGCCGGGTCACAACTCCCGGTAGTTGCAGGTAAATCCATGTCCGAATAGAAGAGATCGAATTTGCTAACCGGCGATCTCTTGTTACCGTTCAAGTAGCCCGGTTGCTGGTGCATCCCCCGTCGCCAGCAACCGGGCGCTTCCATGTGCACTCGGTGCCCGCCGGTCTCAACCCCCGTGCGACGGCGCCGAGTTGCTTCCGGAACGCAGCAGCAGCGGGCCTTCCCCGCCCCTCGCGTACTCCGCCACCGCCGTGTACTCGTCCGGCTCTCCCCGCGTACGTCCCCGTGGTGTCTCGCACATCCCCGGCTCGTCCTCCGCACCCACGGAACAATGCAGCTGCACCGTGCGTCCGCCGGGCGCCATCAGGGTCAGTACGGCCGTCAGACCCGCCCCCGTCGCGTTGCGGTAATAGGTACGCGCCCACGTGTCGCGTCCCTGGACGAGCACGCAGGTCTGCGCCTCGATGCCGTCCGGGGCGGACAGTTGGGGGCCGCAGTGGGCCTCGGTGGACAGGCCGAGACCGGTCAGCAGGGAGGGCTTGCCGGTCTCCTGCTCAGCCGGTGTGCCGCCACCGCTGCCGGTCGCCTTGCCGTCCCCGTTGTCGTTCGCCTTGGCGGCATCCGCATCGGTCGCGTGGGCTTCGGTGGCCGCCTGCCGCGTGGGCCCGTCGTCCACCGGCCCCGCGGACGCGCCCGCCAGCGGCAGCGCCGCTGTGAGGACCACCACGGCGAGCAGACCGAAGAGCCGGAGTCGCGCGTGCGGTCGCTCCCGCTCGGTCGCGTCCAGGAACTGCTCGTCCGGGAGCTGGGGGAGGCGTGGCGCGGCAGGCATGCGCCGAAGATATCGGCGCACACCTGGCTCACCGGCCCGCCGCGCGCCGGATTCCGCTACAACTCGGGCGCGCTCACACCCGTACGGGTGAGGGCGTCGACCAACGTGCCGACCACGGCTTCCACATCCGGCGTCCACGGGGCCGCCGAACCGGGGAGCGGCGCGCGCTCCCAACGCACCTGCCCCGCGCCCGAGATCGACGGCGGCAGGGCGAGATATCCGCCCTCACCGTGGAACCGCAGCGAGCCGGGCACGAAGTCCTGCGCGTACAGGAGTTCGCCGAGCTGCTCCATCGAGTACGGCGCCACGAGGATCGCGATCCGCTCCGGCGTCGCGATCACCGGGCCGAGCCGGACGTCCCTGCGGTCGAGCGCCGCGAGTGCGCGGGCGCCCGCGACGGCGGGGAGGCTCACGACACAGGGCGCGTGCCCCCCTGAGACCGCGGAAGGGGCACCAGTGGCGAGCACGATCGGAGCGTCGGGACGGTTGGTCCACCACCAACGGACCATGCGCTCATCGGTCGTCGCCGCGAGCAGCCCCGGGTCGAAGGGGTGCGCGCCCGGCACCGTGCACTCCGGGTCGGGGCAGGCGCAGCGGACGCCGTCACGACGGCCTCCCGCTTCGAGCCCTATGCCCGGCAGGACCGGCCACTGCCACGCTGTCGCGAACGTGAGGGCCGCGCTGAGCAGGTCAGACTTCCCGTTGTCACGCCTGGACAGGAGCCTGCGTCGCCTTCCGAGGATCTCGCGCATGAGCGCTCGTTCCTTTCCGTAGACCGAAGAGAACGCTATGGGCCACATCACACCATGTGTCGATCAGTCACTGCGTGTACGTGTTGCAGCGCCGCACCTCAGCCCGAACCGCCGGCCTGAAGCAGGGGTAACCCCTATAGTCCGAGCGCCTGCTGTGTGCTTGAAAAGCCTGGCGTGGGGTGGCGGCGCCTGGCGTTTGCCGTCCCGCGTATTTCTCGCCGCCTCCGCCACGGGAGGATGGGACACGGTCGCCGATGGTTATGACGCCCGGTTCCGTCACCAGGTTCCGGGCGGATCCCAACTGCCCCTGGTCTTCACCGACTACGTACCCATCGCGGCCGCTATGACGCTCTGTCGACCACAGCTGAACAATGCCAGTCGACCGCAATAAGCGCTTCCCCCAGGCGGTTTTTGGCCATCTTCGAACGATCGGTATCGGCTTGGGATCAAGGTCGGATCACATATGAGAACCGAGATCGTTTTACTGCCGATACCGCTTGACCACGGCAGACACCGGTAATCCCGACGGGACAATGCTGGACATCCCCCAACGAGTCCGTGTACATGTGGAGGCATTGCCGGCGGCGCAGAATGACATGGGGGTTTGCGATGCTGATGAGCAATATGCACCGGTCGGAAAGCCGGAAGCCATGACAACCCCACGCCTGCCGAAAGTGGCTGGAATCGATTCCTCTCCTGGACAGGTTCCCTCTCCCGCCCCCAGCGTCGCGCCCGCTCCCCCCGTGTCGCAGGTCACTCCCTCCGCCGTGGCACCCGGAGCCGTGATCCAGGACCGGCTCGCGGGCTGGGTCTCCGATCTCACGACGCTGCACGAACTCACGGAACGGCTGGCCCGCACGGCCGCACTCGAGGACGCACTGCACGAACTGCTGCGCGCCGGAGCCGCCTTGGTGGGCGCCCGGCGCGGACTTGTCATCCTGGAACCGGGCGACGGGCGCGGCCCCGACACCACCATCGGCCTCGGCCTGTCCCGGCCCGACCTCGGGCACATCGAGACCGTGCCGCGCGGCGCGACCTCGTACGGGCGGATCCTCGACGGGCTGTCCGCCGACCCCGAGGCACGCGCCGACCTGCTCGCCGAGGACGGGCTCGACCCGCGCCACCGCGAGGTCGCCGCGCGCCTGGGCTACGCCGCGAGTTACACGATGCCGCTCGCCACCGAAGCGGCCGGCCGGCTCGGCGCCGCGGTCTGGCTCTACGACGAGCCGGCCGAGCCCGTCGAGCGCCAGCGCCACCTCATCGGCCTGTACGCGCGCTACGCCACCGAACACGTCGCCCGCCTCCTGGAACTGGAGCGCACACGCGCGTGGTCACGCACCGTCGCCGACGAGCTGCTGCCACCGCGCCTGCCCCGGGTCGCCGGGGTGCAGCTCGCCGCCCGGCACCGCACGGGACCGCGCGGCGGCGGCGACTGGTACGACGCGCTGCCGCTGCCCGAGGGGGCGCTCGGGCTCGCGGTCGGTTCCGTCAGCGGCTCCGGCGCGAGCGCGGTCGCGGCGATGGGCCGGCTGCGCGCCTCTCTGCGGGCGTACGCGGTCATGGAGGGGGAGGACCCGGTGGCGGTCCTGTCCGACCTGGAGCTTCTGTTGCGCCTGACCGAGCCGGCGCGCAGCGCGACCGCCCTGTTCGCGTACTGCGAGCCCGCGCAACGCAAGATCGTCCTCGCCGGGGCCGGGCACAGCCCGCCCCTGGTGATCGGCGAACGGCGCACCGAGTACGCCGAGACGACGCTGTCCGCGCCCCTCGGGATGCTCGCCTGCTGGGAGGCGCCGAGCGTGGAGATCACCCCGGCGCCGGGCGAGACCGTGCTGCTCTACACGGACGGCCTTCTGCGCCGCACCGGCGATCCCATGGACCGCGCGTTCGCCAGGCTGCACGCGGCTGCCGCCAGCGTGCCCAAGGCCGTCCGTGACGACCCCGGGGCGATCGCCGACCACGTGCTGCGGTCGATGCTCCCGGACGGCCTCGACACGGCCGAGAGCGAGGAGGACGTGGTCCTGCTCGCGGCCCGCTTCGAGTGACCTCAGGGACGCTGTGTGTAACGGGCCCTCCGGCCCTGGACCCCCTTCCGTACGCTCGTACGATGGAGGGGGTCCACTGCCGTATCCAGGGCATTTCACCGGACCTGCCGCGTCAAGGAGGAACCGTGTCGGAGGAGCTCAACCCGGGCTGTGTTGAAGATGCCGCTACCGCGGCGGGGCCGGAGGCCGCCGAGGCCGAGGAGCCCATCAAGCAGCGCAAGAACGGCCTCTACCCGGGCGTGTCCGACGAGCTCGCCGAGAACATGAAGTCCGGCTGGGCCGACACCGAGCTGCACGACCTGCAGCCGTGTCCGCAGGCCACCGAGACCGCCGCCCGCCGCGCCGCCCTGTCCGCCCGTTTCCCGGGCGAGCGTCTCGTGGTGCCCGCGGGCAACCTCAAGACCCGCTCGAACGACACGGAGTACGCCTTCCGCGCCTCCGTCGAGTACGCGTACCTGACGGGCAACCAGACGGAGGACGGCGTCCTCGTCATGGAGCCCAAGGCCGGGGGCCACGACGCCACGCTCTACCTGCTGCCGCGCTCCAACCGCGAGAACGGCGAGTTCTGGCTCGACGGCCAGGGCGAGCTGTGGGTGGGCCGCCGCCACTCCCTGACCGAGGCCGAGAAGCGCTACGGCATCCCCGCCTCCGACGTGCGCGAGCTGACCGACAAGCTGGCCGAGGCCACCGGCCCGGTGCGCGTCGTGCGCGGCTACGACGCCGGCGTCGAGGCCGCCCTGACCGACAAGGTCACCGCCGAGCGCGACGACGAGCTGAAGGTCTTCCTCTCCGAGGCGCGCGTCGTGAAGGACGCGTTTGAAATCGGCGAGCTGCAGAAGGCGGTCGATTCGACCGTGCGCGGCTTCGAGGACGTCGTGAAGGTGCTCGACAAGGCCGAGGCCACCTCCGAGCGCTACATCGAGGGCACGTTCTTCCTTCGCGCGCGCGTGGAGGGCAACGACATCGGCTACGGCTCCATCTGCGCCGCGGGCCCGCACGCCTGCACGCTGCACTGGGTCCGCAACGACGGCGCGGTCCGCTCCGGCGACCTGCTGCTGCTCGACGCCGGCGTGGAGACGCACACGTACTACACCGCCGACGTCACGCGTACGCTGCCGATCAACGGCACGTACAGCGAGCTCCAGCGCAAGATCTACGACGCCGTGTACGAGGCCCAGGAAGCCGGTATCGCGGCCGTCAAGCCGGGCGGCAAGTTCCGGGACTTCCACGACGCCTCACAGCGTGTGCTCGCCACGAAGCTCGTCGAGTGGGGCCTGGTCGAGGGCCCGGTCGAGCGCGTCCTGGAGCTGGGCCTGCAGCGCCGCTGGACCCTGCACGGCACCGGTCACATGCTCGGCATGGACGTCCACGACTGCGCGGTCGCGCGGACCGAGTCGTACGTGAACGGCACGCTGGAGCCCGGCACGGTGCTCACGGTCGAGCCCGGTCTGTACTTCCAGGCCGACGACCTGACCGTGCCGGAGGAGTACCGCGGCATCGGTGTCCGTATCGAGGACGACATCCTCGTCACCGAGGACGGCAACAAGAACCTGTCGGCCGGGCTGCCCCGCAAGGCCGACGAGGTCGAGGCGTGGATGGCTCGCCTGAAGGGCTGACACCTCGCATGAAGGAGAGGCCGCGCCTACGTAGGCGCGGCCTCTTCGCGTTCACACCGCCATCAGCGGCGCGTCCTCCCGCCACTTGAGGATCTTGTCGAAGCTGACCACGGCGCCGCCCCTGCCGGGTCTGTTCACGAAGTGCACGTGGTCGGCGAGTTCCTGGATCAGGCACAGGCCGCGGCCGTGCTCCGCGTAGTCGGGCGCCGGGCGGACGGACACCGCCGCGTGGCCACCCGCGGCGGCGAAACCGGGGCCGGTGTCGGCCACTTCGATGCGGCACATCTCGCCGTCCAGGTACGCGGTGACCCGGAACGCGTCCGTCGCCTCGCTCGTCGCCGCCCCACCGTGCTCCACGGCGTTCGCACACGCCTCGCTGAGCGCGACCGACAGATCGTAGGAGACATCGGGGTCGACGCCCGCGGTCTCCATGGTGCCCATGAGGAGGCGCCGGGCGAGCGGCACGCTCGCGGCATCGCGCCGTAGATGGAGGGACCACCAGATGCTCATGCTCCCGCCTCCCGGCCGCGACTCGACATACCGATACGTATTGCCGCCACCGGCCCGGCGCAATCGTGCAGTTGACGTGATGACGCCCATACGGCCGATGCGCATACGGGGGTCGGCCGTGTACGGGAGATTTGGGACCTTGCGGACCTGCTGTATGGAGCGTGTGAAGCCAGTGCGATGATGAGGCCGCCATGACTGCCCCCCACGAGCGCCAGGCGCGCAGCGCGGCCGATCTCCGGCTGCTCAGGGCCGCGGTGTTCGCCGCGGTCTGCGTCACGCTGTCCGCGGCGGGGCACGTCCTCGGTTCGACGGCCACCGTCCCGCTGTGGACGCTGTCGCTCGGCTTCCTCGCCGTCTTCTGTGTGGCCCTGCCCCTGGCGGGACGCGAGCGGTCGCTGCCGGGCATCGCCGCCACGCTGGGCGCCGGACAGATCGCGCTGCACAGCCTCTTCGGCCTCGGTCAGCAGCACACCATGACCATGACGGCCGGGACGAGCGAACCTTCAGCGGTCGAGCGGGCCGCGCGGCTCATGTGCGGGGCGGGCGCGTCGACACTCAGCCCGGCGCAGGCCGAGCGGATCCTCGACAACGCGCGCGTGCCCTCCGGCGACGCACACCACATGGCGGGCACGGCCGGCTCGGCGATGTCGCTGCTGCCGTCCCTGCCGATGCTCCTCGGACACCTGCTCGCCGCGGCCGGCGCGGGCTGGCTGCTGCGCCACGGCGACCTCGCCCTGAGCCGCATCGTGCGGCTCTCCGCGTACGCCGTCATGGACGTGGCGCCCATCCGTTCGCTGCGGGCCGTCCTGCGCCTCGTACGCCTCCTCCAGGCCGGGTTCCGGGATGCGCCCGTCCCGGCGCCCGCCGTGCGTGCCGGGTTCGCCGAACCACCGGCCCTGCGGGCAGCGGTACTTCAGCACTCGGTGAGCCGGCGCGGGCCACCCGCGACCGACACGTTCCTTCTCGCTGCCTGAACGGCACGCGTACTCCACCGCGTACTGCGGGGGTGAGCCGTGCCGTGGGCACGCGCGCGTACCCGCTCTTTCACCGCATACGTAGTGCGGTGTTTCGCGGTCGCGCCCCTCTCACCTGTCGCTGGATCCCGCTGAACGTGGAGTTCTCCCTGTCATGAAGAAGATGTCCCGCGCCGCTCTCGTCGGCGCCGCCGCCGTCTCCTCCGTCGTCCTCGTGTCCGCCCCCGCCTTCGCGCACGTGAGCGTGCAGCCGGAGGGCGAGGCCGCCAAGGGCGACTACGCCGTCGTCGACTTCAAGGTTCCCAACGAGCGCGACGACGCCGCGACCACCAAGGTCGAGGTCAACTTCCCGACCGAGCACCCGCTCGCCTCGGTTATGCCCGAGCCCGTGCCCGGCTGGAAGGCCGACGTCACCAAGAAGAAGCTCGACAAGCCGATGGAGATGCACGGCGAGAAGATCACCGAGGCCGTCTCCAAGGTCACCTGGACCGCGACCGGTTCCGGTAAGGACAAGGGCGTGCAGCCCGGCTACTTCCAGAAGTTCCCGGTGTCCGTCGGTCAGCTGCCGACCGACACCGACCAGCTCGTCTTCAAGGCGCTCCAGACGTACGACAACAAGGAGGTCGTGCGCTGGATCGAGCCGCAGCAGAAGGGCCAGGAGGAGCCGGAGTTCCCGGCCCCCGCCCTTGAGCTCTCGGCCGCATCGGACGACGGGCACGGTGCCTCGGGCGCCTCCGACGACGGCGCCAAGAAGGAGACCGCCGCCGCGAGCACGGACTCCGGCGGTTCCGGCAGCGACACCACCGCCCGCACGCTCGGCATCGTCGGCATCGTCGTCGGCGCCGCCGGTGTGGCGTTCGGCGTCATGGCGGGCCGTCGGCGTACCAACAGCTGAGCCACCCTCGGCGGGTGCCGGGGTCGCGGTGGGCGACCCCGGCACCCGCCGGCCACCTCACATCTGGGACATTTTTCTATGCGCAACCCCCGCAAGAACACGAATTTCAACAGGAAGAGCCTGCTGGCCGCGGTCGGGCTCGTCACCGTCGCGACCTTCGCCCTGTCCGCCTGCGGCAGCGGCGACGACAGCGGCAAGCCCGTCGCCGAGGTGTCCTCGGACAGCGGTGCGAAGAAGGCCGCGACGGTCCTCGACAAGCCGTTCAAGAAGCCGGATCTCGTCCTCACCGACACCCACGGCAAGAAGTTCGACCTGCGCGAGCAGACCAAGAACAAGCCGACGCTGATCTACTTCGGCTACACGCACTGCCCCGACGTCTGCCCGCTGACGATGAGCAACATCGCCGTCGCCAAGAAGTCGCTGCCCAAGGCCGAGCAGGACAAGCTCCAGGTCGTCTTCGTCACCACCGACCCGGACCGCGACACCCCGTCCGTCCTCGGCAAGTGGCTCAAGGCGCAGGACAAGGACTTCATCGGCCTCACCGGCGACTTCGCCACCATCCAGGGCAGCGCCCGCACGCTCGGCATCTCCATCGAACCGACGCAGAAGGACAAGAACGGCAAGGTCGTGTCGATGCACGGCACGCAGGTCATCGCCTTCTCGCCGAAGAACGACGCCGGATACGTGCTGTACGGCGAGGACGCCACCGTCGACGACTACTCCAAGGACCTCCCCAAGATCGTCAAGGGGGAGAAGCCGTGAGGCGCACGCCCCTCGCCCTCGGCGCCCTCACGCTCGCGGCGGGGCTCGCCCTGACCGCCTGCGGATCCGGCTCCGAGGCCGCCGACAAGCCCGACGTGAAGGTCGAGGGCGCGTTCATTCCCGAACCGGCCTCAGGCGACATGGCGGCCGGGTTCTTCACCGTGCACAACAAGGGCGCCGCCGACACCCTCACGTCCGTGAGCAGCGGCATCTCCCAGAAGGTCACCCTGCACAGCACCAAGGGCGGTGTGATGAAGGAACAGAAGTCCTTCGCCGTGCCCGCGAACGGCGAGCTCGACTTCGAACGCGGCGGCAACCACCTCATGTTCGAGAACCTGAAGCGCAAGCCCGCCGAGGGCGACAAGGTGTCGGTGCAGCTGCACTTCGCCAAGTCCGGGACCGTCACGGTCTCCTTCCCGGTGAAGGTCGCCACCTACAACCCGTCGCACGCTTCGCACTGAAGGGGCTGACCCGTACGTGAAGACCATCGCTCCCCGCACCTGGCAGCTGGTGCTGCTCTTCATCGCCGTCACCGGCGCACTCCTGGCCGGCGCCGCCCCCGCGTCCGCGCACGCCGCGCTGACCGGAAGCGACCCCAAGCAGGGAGCGGTGGTCGACGCGGCGCCGAAGAAGGTGTCGCTCACCTTCTCCGAAAGCGTCGCGATCTCCGACGGCGCGGTCCGTGTCCTCGACCCCGCGGGCAAGCGTGTCGACGACGGAAAGGTCGCCCACCCCGGCGGCACGACCTACGCGGTGGGACTGCACTCGGGCCTGCCAGACGGCACGTTCACCGTCACCTACCAAGTCGTCTCCGCCGACAGCCACCCCGTCGCCGGCGCCTACACGTTCTCCATCGGCGCGCCCTCCAAGACGTCCGCGGTGGTCGCCGACCAGAACGCGGGCGGCGGAGTCGTCGGCGGGATCTACGGCGTCGCGCGCTACGTCTCGTACGCGGGCTTCGCACTGCTGGTGGGCGGCGCCGCGTTCGTGCTCGGATGCTGGCGGCGCGGCGCGGGCAGCAAGCCGGTGCAGCGCGTCGTGGTCGGCGCCTGGACCGCGCTCACCGCCGCCACCATGGCCATGCTGCTGATGCGCGGCTCGTACACCGGGTCCGGGAAGCTCGGCGACATCTTCGACATGTCGCTGCTCGGCCAGGTCCTGCAGACGAAGACCGGCGCCGCGCTCACGTCCAGGCTGCTGCTGCTCGCGGCGGCGGCCCTCTTCATCGCCGTGCTCTTCGGCGCCTACGCGAAGAAGAACGAGGAGACCGCACAGGGCAGCGCGGATGGCGAGGACACGGGGGCGAAGGAGCGCAACGATCTCACCTTCGGGCTCTCCGTCGGCGGCACCGTCGTCGCGGCCGGGCTCGCCGCCACCTGGGCCATGGCCGAGCACGCCTCGACCGGCATCCAGGCGGGCCTCGCGATGCCCGTCGACGTACTGCACCTGCTGGCCGTCGCCACCTGGTTCGGCGGACTGACCACGCTGCTCGTCGCCCTGTACCGGGTGCCCACGATCGAGGGCTCCGTGGTGCGCCGCTTCTCACGGGTCGCCTTCTGCAGCGTCCTCGTCCTCGTCGCGACCGGGCTCTACCAGTCGTGGCGCCAGGTCGGCTCCTGGTCGGCGCTGACCGGGACGGCGTACGGGCAGCTGCTGATGGTGAAGGTCGGGCTGGTCGCCGTACTCGTCGGCGTCGCCTGGATCTCCCGGAAGTGGACGGCTCGGCTCACCGAGACCGCGACCGCCGCCCCGGCGGCGGGGCAGGCGTCCGAGGTCTCCGAAGAGAAGGAGCCGGTCTCCGTGACCGTCGGAGGGAAGGCTGCGAGCCCCGAGCGTGCGGCCCAACTCGCCCGGCAGCGCGCCGCGATGGCGAGCGCGCGCGAGAAGCGGGTGCGCGACGCCGATCCGCACCGCTTCGGGCTGCGCCGCTCGGTGCTCGTCGAGGCGGGCATCGCGGTCGTCCTGCTCGCCGTCACCACCGTGCTGACGTCCACCGAGCCGGGCCGTACCGAGGAGGAGGCCAAGTCCGCCACCTCGGCCACGCAGGCACAGACCGGGCCGCTCTCCCTGAAGATTCCGTTCGACACCGGCGGCGCGGACGGCAAGGGCACCGCCCTCCTGGAGATGGACCCCGGGCGTACCGGCAACAACGAAATGCACCTCTACATAGAGCGGCCGAACGGCAAGGCCTTCGACGTCCCCGAGGTGAAGCTCGCCCTCACCCAAGAGGCGAGGAAGATCGGGCCGCTGCCCGTCGTGCCCGACCACATCGCCACGGGCCACTGGACGGCGAGCGGCGTGCAGATCCCCGCGGCGGGCGACTGGAAGGTCGCGCTGACCGTGCGCACGTCGGACATCGACCAGATCACCATCAACAAGAACGCGAAGATCGGCTGAACCGCCCCATGGCTGACACGTCTGACACGGCTGACACGACCGAAACGGCTGACACCAAGAGCGGCGCCGCGTCCTCCCCGCAGGCCGCGGGCATCTCGCGGCGCCGACTGATCGGGACGGCGGGTGCCACCGGCGTCGCCCTCGGCGCCGTCGGTGCGGGCGCGGGGTATGCCGTCGGCTCCTCGAACTCCCCCGAACAGCAGGCCACGTTGACCTCGATCGGGGCGGACGAGGTGATGTTTCACGGGAAACATCAGCCCGGCATCACCACCGCGATGCAGTCCCGCGGCCACGTCGTCGCGTTCGACCTGGCGGCGGGCGCGGGGCGCAAGGAGGCCGCGGCCCTGCTGCGCCGCTGGTCCGCGACGGCCGAGCGGCTGATGGCGGGCAAGCCCTCGGCCTCGGACGACACGGACGTGGCCCGGGACGCGGGCCCCTCCTCGCTGACGGTCACCTTCGGCTTCGGCCACAGCTTCTTCTCCCGTACGGGACTCGAGAAGCAGCGCCCCGCCGCCCTCGACCCGCTGCCGGACTTCTACTCCGACCACCTCGACAAGGCGCGCAGCAACGGCGACCTGTGGGTGCAGATCGGCGCCAACGATCCACTCGTCGCCTTCCATGCGTTGCGTGCGATCCAGAAGGACGCGGGATCCACCGCCAAGCTGCGCTGGCAGATGAACGGCTTCAACCGCTCGCCGGGGGCCACCGCCCACCCGATGACGGTCCGCAATCTGATGGGCCAGGTCGACGGGACGGACAACCCCAAGCCCGGCGAGGCGGACTTCAACAAGCGGATCTTCGTGCCCGGTTCGGGCTCCGCTCAGTCCCCCGCATGGATGGGAGGCGGCTCGTACGTCGTCGTACGCCGGATCCGGATGCTCCTCGACGACTGGGAGAAGCTCTCCACGGCGGCGCAGGAACACGTCATCGGGCGCAAGAAGTCGAGCGGCGCCCCGCTGACCGGCGGCAAGGAGACCACCGAGCCGGACCTGGAGAAGACGGACGCGAACGGTGACCTCGTCATCCCGCTCAACGCGCACTCCCGCATCACCCGGCCCGACCAGAACGGCGGATCCGCGCTGCTGCGCCGCCCCTTCTCGTACCACGACGGCTACGACGAGGACGGCTCCCCGGACGCCGGGCTGCTCTTCATCTGCTGGCAGGCGGACCCGCTGCGCGGCTTCGTGCCGGTACAGCGCAAGCTCGACCGCGGCGACGCCCTGTCGAAGTTCATCCGGCACGAGGCGAGCGGGCTCTTCGCGGTGCCGGGCGGTGCGGAGAAGGGCGGTTATGTGGGGCAGCCGTTGCTGGAGGGGTAGGCGGGGCCGGGGGCCGTCGCCGGGGGGCGGGCTGGGCCGTCGCTGAGTGGTCGGGGGCCCGGTCGCCGGTTGGGGTAGCACCTGCACGTACCCGTGAGCCCGGCCTCGTACGGCGCATTAGGGTGAGCCCATGCCAGCCAGCTACGCGTATCTCGGCCCCGAGGGCACCTTCACCGAAGTCGCCCTGCGCACGCTCCCGGAGACGGCCACCCGGGAACTCGTCCCCGTGGTGTCCGTGCCCGCGGCGCTCGACGCCGTCCGCAGCGGCGAGGCCGAGGCCGCGTTCGTACCGATCGAGAACTCCGTCGAGGGCGGCATCACCACGACCCTCGACGAGCTGGTCGCAGGCGAGCCGCTGATGATCTACCGCGAGGTGCTGCTCGACATCACCTTCGCGCTGCTGGTCCGCCCCGGCACCGCGATCGCCGACATCAAGACGGTCACCGCGCACCCGGCCGCCCAGCCGCAGGTGCGCAACTGGATGAAGGGCAACCTGGCAGCGGACGTGACCTGGGAGTCCGCGGCGTCGAACGCCGACGGCGCGCGCCTCGTCCAGGAAGGCCGCTACGACGCCGCGTTCGCCGGCGAGTTCGCGGCCGAGAAGTACGGGCTCGTGCCGCTGGTCACCGAGATCCACGACGCCGAGAACGCGCAGACCCGCTTCGTCCTCGTCGGCAGGCCGGCCCGGCCCGCGGCGCCCACCGGCGCAGACAAGACCTCGGTCGTCATCTGGCAGCGCGAGGACCACCCCGGCGGGCTGATGGAACTGCTCCAGGAGTTCGCCATCCGCGGGGTCAACCTGGTGCTGCTGCAGTCCCGGCCCACCGGAACGGGCATCGGCGACTACTGCTTCGCGATCGACGCGGAGGGGCACATCGCGGACCGCCGGGTGGCGGAGGCACTGATGGGGCTGAAGCGGGCGTGCCCGGAGGTGCGCTTCCTCGGCTCCTACCCGCGGGCCGGGGTCACCGTCGAGGATGTGCGCACGCCGCGCTCGGGAACCTCGGACGGCGAGTTCGTGGCGGCGTCCGACTGGCTGGCGCGCTGCCAGGACGGCCGGTTCTAGGGCCTGTCTTCCCCTAGGGCCTCGCCCCGTAGTTTTCCGCCGGAGCCGAAGTTTTCCACCGTCGGGTCCGGCTCTTTTTTGTCTGTACAGCCGGTCCTACCAGCGGATTTTCTTCATCCACAGAAGTTATCCACAGGGCGCCTTCTCGACCTGGGGACAAGTCGACAGGAAGGTGCCAGTTGGTCGACAAATCGGCCCACAGATCCCAGATGCATCCACAGCCCGGCAGGTCACCCTTCGTCCATACATTTCCTTTGATCAACTCTTTGGAGTGAAGCATTTCCACCCGAAAGTGAGCTTGCAAGCGGTTTGGGTGGGGAATTCTTTGCTACACATGTGGCTTTCGGAATGATCACTTCCGGCATCCACAGATCTTTCTCACAGCCTGTGGATAACTTTTCGGGTTCGCGCATCGCTGTGGACAGCGGGGCCCCAAGTCCCGGCCGCGACAAGGGGATCGGGTCAAGGTGAAGCGCCGCATCTGCCCCTTTCAAGGGAAGGTGTCGGGTTTTCCTTGACGCGCCTCGCGGGACCCGAGTGGATCTTTTCCGGCCGCACTCCATCCTTAATTCACATTCCGGCAAATAGGGCATAAGGGAGTGCAACGGATATCGGGTCGTGGGCCGGAAGCGGGCAACGGTAACCTTGAGGGGTGATTGACCTTCGCCTGCTCCGTGAGGACCCCGACCGTGTTCGCGCCTCCCAGCGCGCCCGTGGAGAGGACGTCGCGCTTGTCGACTCCGTCCTGTCCGCCGACGAGCGGCGCAGGTCGTCCGGGCTCCGCTTCGACGAACTCCGTTCCGAGCAGAAGTCGCTCGGCAAGCTGATCCCCAAGGCCTCTCCCGAGGAACGCCAGGAGCTGCTGAAGAAGACCGGCGAGCTCTCCGCCGCCGTCAAGGCCGCAGAGGTCGAGCAGCGCGAGGCCGAGGAGGAGACGCAGCGCCTGGCGCTCCAGCTGGGCAACCTCGTGCACGCCGACGTCCCGCGCGGCGGCGAGGAGGACTTCGTCGTCCTGGAGACGCACGGCACGATCCGCGACTTCGGCGCCGAGGGCTTCGAGCCCAAGGACCACCTGGAGCTCGGCGAGGCGCTCGGCGCCATCGACGTCGAGCGCGGCGCGAAGGTCTCCGGCTCGCGCTTCTACTACCTGACCGGTGTCGGCGCGCTCCTGGAGCTCGCGCTCGTCAACGCGGCGATCGCGCAGGCCACCGAGGCCGGCTTCACGCCGATGCTGACCCCGGCCCTGGTGCGCCCGCGCGCCATGGAGGGCACGGGCTTCCTCGGCCAGGCCGCCGACAACGTGTACCACCTGGAGAAGGACGACTACTACCTGGTCGGCACCTCCGAGGTCGCACTCGCCGGCTACCACATGGACGAGATCCTCGAGGCGGACCAGCTGCCGCTGCGCTACGCCGGCTTCTCGCCGTGCTTCCGCCGCGAGGCCGGCACGTACGGCAAGGACACCCGCGGCATCTTCCGCGTGCACCAGTTCGACAAGGTCGAGATGTTCTCGTACGTCGACCCGGCGGACGCGGAGAACGAGCACCAGCGCCTCCTGGAGTGGGAGAAGCAGTGGCTGACCGGCCTCGAACTGCCCTTCCAGGTGATCGATGTCGCCACCGGTGACCTCGGCTCCTCTGCCTCGCGCAAGTTCGACTGCGAGGCGTGGATCCCGACGCAGGGCAAGTACCGCGAGCTGACCTCGGCCTCGAACTGCGACGGGTTCCAGGCGCGCCGCCTGTCGATCCGGATGCGCGACGGGAAGAAGACGCAGCCGCTGGCGACGTTGAACGGCACGCTGTGCGCCGTCCCGCGCACGATCGTCGCGATCCTGGAGAATCACCAGCAGGCCGACGGCTCGGTACGGGTTCCGGAGATGCTGCGGCCCTACCTTGGGGGACGCACCACCCTGGACCCCAAGTAATCGCAGCCCGAACGGCCCGCGCAGCCGTGCTGCCTGTATCTCCTGGAGCCGAACGCCAGTGAGCCACCCCGCTCCCCCCGCCCCTGCCTTTCCGTACAAGCTCGTGGCGACCGATCTCGACGGAACGTTGCTGCGTTCCGACGACACGGTCTCCGAGCGCACGCGTGACGCGCTCACCGCGGCCACCGCGGTGGGCGCCGCGCACATCATCGTGACCGGCAGGGCGGTGCCCTGGACCCGGCACATCCTCGACGACCTCGGCTACGAGGGCCTCGCGGTGTGCGGCCAGGGCGCGCAGGTCTACCACGCGGGGGAGCACCGGCTGCTCACCTCGGTGACGCTCGACCGGCAGCTGGCGGGGCTCGCGCTCGCCAAGATCGAGGCCGAGCTCGGCCCGCTGGCGCTCGCCGCGAGCCGCGACGGTATCGAGGGCGAGGTCATCGTCGGCCCCGGCTACGAGGTGCAGGAGGGCCCGCTGCCGGTCGTCCCGTTCACGGAGCTCGCAGAGCTGTGGGCGCAGCCGCTCAACAAGGTGTACGTCCAGCATCCGGGCCTGACCGACGACCAGCTGGCGGAGGTCGCGCGCACCGTCGCCGGCGGGCTTGTGGGGGTCACGATGGCGGGCGAGGGCATCGTGGAGCTGCTCCCGCTCGGCCTCTCCAAGGCCACGGGCCTCTCCCTGGCGGCCCGCCGGCTGGGTGCGAAGGCCGTCGACACGATCGCCTTCGGCGACATGCCCAACGACATCCCGATGTTCGGCTGGGCGTCCTACGGCGTGGCCATGTCCAATGCCCACGAGGAGCTCAAGACGGTGGCCAGCGAGGTGACGTCGTCGAACGAGGAGGACGGCATCGCGGTGGTGCTTGAGCGGTTGCTCGGTTGAGCGGTTGCTCGGCTGAGCCGTGCGCGTGACGGCCGACCGTTCTCACGCCACGGGGCTCCGCCCCGGACCCCGCGCCTCAAACGCCGACGGGGCTTGACGGTCCCCGGGCATCGCCTGAGGCGGGGCTCGACGGAGTGCAGTGACTACTCCGGATCGGTGGAGTTCGCCGCCACCGAATGATCGGCGGCGGCGGTCACCCGGACCTACTCCTCTCCAGCCAGCTTCAGGGTCCGCAGCTTCTGCCCGGCGTACCAGGTCGCCAGAACCGTCACCACCACCAGGAGCACCGTCGCGAGCGGCAGCCCCACGTCCGAGGTGACGAGGTCGCCGCCGGCCACCTTCTGGGCGACCGCGAGCGACCACTGCTGCACGCTGAGCGTGCGCGCCCCGGAGACCATGGATCCGAACAGGGCCTCCCATACGAGGGCGTAGACGAGGCCGAAGACGACCGCGTGCCGGGTGACCGTGCCGAGCAGCAGGAAGATCGCCGCGTAGGCGATCGAGGCCACCAGGGCTGCGACCGTGTAGGCAACAGCGATCTGCTGTCCGTTGCCGTTCAGGATGAAGCCCGCGATGAGCGTCGGGACGGCGGAGAACACCATGGTCACGCCGATCGCCACGATCAGCTTGGTGAAGATGATCGTGGGCCGCTTGAGCGGCTTCGACAACAGGTAGACCACGGACCCGTCATCGATCTCCGGGCCGATGGCTCCGGTTCCCGCGATGACGCCGATCAGCGGCACCATCGTGGCGAGCGCGAAGCCGCCGAGCAGGTCGGACGCGGTCTGGTCGTCGGCCCCCGTGAGCCCGCGCACGAGCGCGGAGATCACGATCAGCAGTACGGGCAGCGCGAAGAGGATGAGGGCCCGGCGCTTGCCGAGCAGGGCCCGGTAGGTGAGTCGGGCGACAGTGGGGTCGTACATCAGGGCCTCCTACGCCGCGACCAGATACGAGAACACGGACTCGAGGGATTCGTCGGACGGCGAGACCGTGAGCAGCCGGATGCCGTGCGCCTGCGCGACCTTCGGGAGCAGCGTCGTGAACCGGCCGAAGTCGACGGCCTGGACGTTCAACGCACCGTCCTTCAGGTCGACCTCGATGCCCGCCGTCGACGGGTCCGCGATCAGTACGGCTGCCAGCGCCCGGTCGTCGCTGGAGCGGATCAGGTAGCGGTGCGGGCGGTCGGTCATCAGGCGGCGGATCTTGCGGAAGTCACCGCTCGCGGCGTGCCGGCCCGCGACGACCACCTCGATGTGGGAGGCCAGTTGCTCGACCTCTTCGAGGATGTGCGAGGAGAACAAGACCGTGCGGCCCTCGTCCCCCATGCTGCGCAGCAGGTCCATGAGCTGCATGCGCTGACGCGGGTCCATACCGTTGAACGGCTCGTCGAGCAGCAGCACCGATGGGGTGTGGACGAGCGCGGAGGCCATTTTCACGCGCTGCCGCATGCCCTTGGAGTACGTCGAGATCTTGCGGTCCTGCGCGTACTCCATCTCGACCGTGGCCAGCGCCTCCCCGGCCGCCTTCTTGCCGAGGCCGTGCAACTCGGCGTTGGCGACGACGAATTCGCGGCCCGTGAGGAAGTCGTACATCCCCTCGCGCTCGGGGACGATGCCGATGTGCCGGTAGATCTGTTCGTTGCGCCAGATCGGCTGTCCGTCGAGGGTCACCGACCCGTTCGAGGGGGCAAGGAAGCCGCCCATCATGTTGATGAGCGTGGACTTCCCCGCGCCGTTCGGACCCAGCAGGCCGGTGACGCCGGGGCCGATGTTCATGGTGATGTCGTTGACGGCGACCACGTTGCCGAACCAGCGTGAGACGTGGTCGATGTTGATCGTGGTCACAGTCCGACCTTCCGGTAGCGGCGCATCAGCAGCCCGTAGGAGCCGGCGATGAGCCCGAGGACGACGAGCAGATAGACGAGGCCCTGGCCGGCCGAGGGTCCGTGGGCCCCGGGGAAGGACGAGCCCGCTCCGAGGAACGCGGTCTGCACTCCGTCGATGAGCGTGATCGGTGAGAAGAGGCCGAGCCAGGTCACCGCCCCGCCGTTGTCCTGGACGTCGGCGATCGCCTGGACCGTGGACACCGCGCCGTAGGAGATGGTCAGGACGGCAATGACGGCGGCGATGCCGAATCCGCGGCGCGGGGTGACGGCGGAGACGACGAGTCCGATCCCGGCGAAGAGCAGCGACAACAGCGCCACGGATACCAGTCCTTGAGCGAATCCCTTGGTCTGCTCCGTGAAGTCCAGCTTGGTGAGCAGAGAGCCTACGTAGAGCACGATCAGCGGTGCGGCCGTGAGGATGAACAGGGCCGATGCCATCGCGGCGAATTTCGCGACTACGTAGTCGACCCGCTCGATGGGGCGGGAGAAGTAGAGCGGGATCGACTTGAAGCGCAGGTCGAGGGAGACCGCGTTCGGCGCCGCCGACGCCACGTAGAGGCCGATCACCGCCTGGAGGATGACCGCGTAGCGCGTGTAGTCGACGGGCAGGTCGTTCGCCTTCGTGGCGACGGTCACCGCGACCATGATGAGCGCCGGGACGCACATGACGATGAAGAGCAGCATCGGCAGCACCTTGGACTTGGCCGAGCGGCCGAGTCCGTAGGCAGCGCGCAGGCTCTGCGAGAAGAGCGAGCGGCGGGCGTACGCGCGGCCCAGGCGCTGGCCGTCGTAGTGGCGGTAGCCGATGTTGTGGATCTGGGTGGACGCGCGGTCCACAGGGCTTTGCTCGGTGGTCATCGCGCCGCGCCTCCCGTCTGCTGCGATGCGGCGGTGGCCGCCCAGGCCGCGGCGCGCTCGGAGCCCTGCTCCTGCTGCGCCTCGCCCTCGGGGCGGAAGACCTCCGCGATCTGGTGCCTGCGCTGCTCCATGCGGACCAGGCCGAGGCCGAGGTCCGCGACGACGTCGCGCACGATGTCGTACGTCTCCTCGCCCTGCGCCGTGAGGAGGACGGTGTGTCCGGCGCCGGGCAGCTCACCGCCGGCGCTGGTCTCGATGCCGCGCTGCGCGAACGCCTCGCGCAACGCCTTTGTCCCGTCCGGGTGTTCGTCGCTGTCGGTGACCTCGATCGCCAGCACCGCCGTGGCCTGCGTGAAGTCCGTGGTGGAACTGGAGCGCAGCAGCTTGCCGCCGTCGATGATGACGACGTGGTCGCAGGTGCGCTCGAGCTCGCCGAGCAGGTGCGAGGTGACGAGGACCGAGATGCCGAAGTCGGTGTGCACGCGCCGGATCAGGCCGAGCATGTCGTCACGGCCGACCGGGTCCAGGCCGTTCGTCGGCTCGTCCAGGAACACCAACTGCGGGTCGTGCACCAGCGCTTGGGCCAGCTTCACGCGCTGCTTCATGCCCGTCGAGTAGCCGCCCATGGGGCGGTAGCGCTCCTCGTACAGGCCCACGTGCCGCAGCGTGTCGGCGGTGCGCTCGCGGGCGGCCGTCGGCGGCAGGCCCGACATGCGCGCCATGTGGACGACGAACTCGGTCGCCGAGACGTCCGGCGGCAGGCAGTCGTGCTCCGGCATATAGCCGACGAGCTCACGGATCTTGGGCCCCGACGAGGGGTCCGCGACGTCGAGCCCGAGCACTTCGGCGCGGCCCTCCGACGCGGGGGACAGACCAAGCAGGATCTTGATCATGGTGGACTTGCCGGCTCCATTGGCTCCGACGAGCCCGGTCACACCGGGCTCGATGTCCATGGTCAGCCGGTCAAGCGCGGTCACCTTGGGGAACCGCTTGCTCAGGCTTTCGGTCGCGATCACAGTCACGGTTCGACCGTAGTGGCGCAGACCACACGGATACGTCAGACCGTGGGGTCGACCTCGCCTAAGACCTGAGTATTACGGATCCCTAGGGGTCCACCCTGAGTAGACCGTGCAGGCCGCAGTGGACCGTGCAGACCCCTTGACGCCGCCGCCAAGCATTGTCACATTCATCAGTGTCAAGTTACGAGCGCGTACGGCGACGGCCCGGTCACGAACCGGGGCGGCCGCGACCGGGACGGACGGTGGCATGACCCAAGCGGTGGTACGTGAACTCTCGGCGGAACTACGGGGGTTCAGAGAAGTACAGAGGCTCGCGTACGCCTGCGCGGAATCGGTCGCGGCGCAGCTCAAGCCGGGCGTGACCGAGCGCGACGCGGCGCGGATGCAGCGGGAGTGGCTGCGCGAGCGCGGGGTGCGGGACTGGTTCCATCTGCCCTTCGCGTGGTTCGGGGACCGCACCGCGTTCGTGAACTTCCGCGTACCGCTGCAGTTCTTCCCGACGAACCGGCAGCTGGAGCCCGGAATGCCCTTCGTCCTCGACATGGCGCCGGTCCACCAGGGATACACCGCGGACATCGGCTACTCGGGCTGCCTCGGCCTCAACCCCGTGCACGACAAGCTGCTTTCGGACCTTCGGCCGCACCGCGAGCTGATCCTGCGCGAGGTGCGCGAGCGGCGCTCCCTGCGGGAGATCTACGAGGACGTGGAGCGGTTGATGGTCCGCCAGGGCTATGCCAATCGGCACCGGGCGTATCCCTTCGGTGTGATCGCGCACAAGGTCGACCGGGTCAAGGAGCGGCGGATCAACCCCACGCTGTTCGGCTTCGGCACCCAGTCCCTGAAGGGCCTGGCGAGCGACGCGCTGCACGGGCACCGGGACGGCTGGTCCCCACTGTGGTCGCCGTACAAGTTCTCCGACCACCCGCCGCGGCCGGGGCTGTGGGCGGTCGAGCCGCACCTGGGATTCCGGGGTACGGGCGCCAAGTTCGAGGAGATTCTCGTGGTCACCGACTCCAAAGACCCGCAGGAGAGCGCCTATTGGCTGGACGACGATCTGCCGCACGTGCGGCGCTGGGCGGAGGGCATCTGATGACGGACCTGATGAAGATCGACGGCGCGCGCGAGCGCCGGGTGCGCACGGGCGGTATCGAGCTGTGCGTCGTCGAGCTGGGGGAACCCGGCGGAGCCGAGCGGCCGACGGTGGTGCTCGTGCACGGCTATCCGGACTCCAAGGAAGTGTGGTCTGAGGTCGCCGTGCGCCTCGCGGACCGCTTCCACGTAGTGCTCTATGACGTACGCGGACACGGCCGGTCGACGGCGCCGCAGCCGCTGCGCGGCGGCTTCACCCTGGAGAAGTTGACCGACGACTTCCTGGCGGTCGCCGACGCGGTGAGCCCGGACCGGCCCGTGCACCTGGTGGGGCACGACTGGGGTTCGGTGCAGTCGTGGGAGTTCACCACGGTCACGCGCACGCAGGGCCGCATCGCGTCCTTCACGTCGATGTCGGGCCCGTCGCTCGACCACTTCGGGCACTGGATCAAGCAGCGCGTGAAGAAGCCCACGCCGGCCAAGGTGGGCCAGTTGCTCGGCCAGGGCGCCAAGTCCTGGTACGTGTACATGCTGCACACGCCCGTGCTGCCCGAGCTCGCCTGGCGCGGGCCGCTCGGCAAGCGCTGGCCGAAGATCCTGGAGCGCGTCGAGCGGGTTCCCGCGGGCGACTACCCGACGTCGTCGCTGCCCTCGGACGCCGCGCACGGAGCCTGGCTGTACCGGGACAACGTAAGGGCGCGGCTGCGCCGCCCGCGCGAGGACGCGTACGCGCACGCGCCCGTGCAGCTCATCACGCCGCTCGGGGACGCCTTCCTGTCGCCGAGGCTGTACGACCAGCTGGAGCTGTGGGCACCCCAGTTGACGCGCCGCGTGCTGCCCGCCAAGCACTGGGTTCCGCGCACCCGCCCCGATCAACTCGCCTCCTGGATCACCGAGTTCGTCACCACGCACGAGGGGCAGGAGGCGGGGGTGCCCGCGCACCGCCCGGCGGCCGACGGGAAGCACGCGGACCGGTTCGCCGGTCAGCTCGTCCTGGTGACCGGTGCGGGCAGCGGCATCGGCCGGGCCACCGCGTTCGCCTTCGCGGAGGCCGGCGCGCGCGTGGTCGCCGTCGACCGGGACGCCGAGAGCGTCGCGCGGACCGCCGAGCTCGCCCGGCTCATCGGCGCCCCCGAGGCTTGGGGCGAGACCGTGGACGTCACCGACGGGCAGGCCATGGAGAAGCTGGCCGAGAAGGTCGCCGCCGAGTACGGCGTGGTCGACGTCCTGGTGAACAACGCGGGGATCGGCCTGTCCGGCTCGTTCTTCGACACCACTCCGGAGGACTGGAAGAAGGTCCTCGACGTCAATCTGTGGGGCGTCATCCACGGTTGCCGCCTGTTCGGCAAGCAGATGGCCGAGCGCGGGCAGGGCGGCCACATCGTGAACACCGCGTCCGCGGCGGCGTACCAGCCCTCGAAGGCGCTCCCCGCGTACTCGACCTCCAAGGCCGCCGTCCTGATGCTCAGCGAGTGCCTGCGCGCCGAGCTGGCCGGGCAGGGCATCGGCGTCTCCGCGATCTGCCCCGGCCTGGTGAACACGAACATCACGGCGACGGCCCGCTTCGCCGGGGTGGACGCCGAGGAGGAGAAGCGCCGCCAGAAGAAGTCCTCGCGCCTGTACGGCCTGCGCAACTACCCGCCGGAGAAGGTCGCCGCGGCGATCCTGGGCGCCGTCGTGCACGACAAGGCGGTCGTCCCGGTCACCCCGGAGGCCCGCGGCGCCCACCTCATGTCCCGCTTCACCCCCAAGGCCCTGCGCGCGGTCGCCCGGATGGAGCCACCGCTGTGAGTACCGGCGGCACGGAGCAGCCGGTCGCCGAGTACCGGATCGAGGACCTGGCCCGCCACAGCGGCGCCACGGTCCGCACGATCCGCGCCTATCAGGACCGCGGGCTGCTGCCCCGGCCCGAGCGCCGCGGGCGGGCCAACGTGTACACGGACACGCACCTGTCCAGGCTGCGGCAGATCGCCGACCTGCTGGACCGTGGCTACACCCTGGCGTCCATCAAGGAACTGCTTGAGGCCTGGGACGCGGGGCGCGGCCTGGGCGGCGTGCTGGGTCTGGTCGCGGAGGTGGACGGCCCGTGGACGGACGAGCGGGCGGGGCGCATCACGCGCGCGGAGCTGGACGAGAGGTTCGGCGGCGAACCCGACGACGCCGCCGTGCGGGACGCGCTCGAACTCGGCGTACTGGAGCGCGCGCCGGGGACGGAGGACGAGTTCCTCGTTCCGAGCCCTCAAGAGCTGGCGGTCGCCGTCGAGTTGCACGCGGCAGGCGTCCCACTGTCCGCAATTTCCGGTCATCTACGGGAGTTGAGGGGGCAGGTCGAACATATAGCGGCGCGCTTCCTGGAGTTCACCACCGAGCATGTCTTCGCCCGCTATCTCGGTCCGCAACCGCCGACGGATGCGGAAGCGGCCGAAGCGGCCTCGCTCGTGCGGCGGCTCCGCCCGCTCGCACAACAATCGGTGGACGCCGAACTCGCCCGAGCAATGCGGACGTTCGCCAACCGGCACCTCCATCACCACCTCGCCGAAGGGCCGGCGGCCGAGGTGGCGGATGAGCAGCAAACTGTGGCGATACCCGTGGAGACAATGCGGGTCGTGCGCAGGCTTGTTGCTCCGGAGGACGTTTCCGCGTTCATCGCGGCGGCGGCCGAACGTGAGGTACAGACAAGGACATTGGATGCATTGACATCAAACCCCAGCAATACTCCCATAGTTGACCAAAAGGACTCCCTGGCTTGAGAGTTGTCCACAGAATCGCCAACTGGCCTGTGGATAACTCGACTTGGCTGTGGATCAAACATCCGGGCCAAAATTTCTGGATTGACTCCAAGAGAATCCAAGAGGATCCGAGAGAACCTGAGGGAAACCACGAGAGTCCGAGAGGCGGTCGCAAGGAGACCGGGAGAGCCCCGGGCGAGTTGTGAGGGAAATCCGCATACGCTCACAGGCATGAACGAGAACGCTCCCGCCACGACCGCTCGTCCGCTGCGCCTGAGCACCGTGATCCTGCCCTACCGCCGCTGGCACGAGGGCGCTCGCGAGGCATGGCTGCGCGCCGAGGAGCTGGGCTTCCACACCGCGTACACGTACGACCACCTGTCCTGGCGCGTGCCGTTCCGGGACGGGCCGTGGTTCGGGGCGGTCCCGACGCTGACGGCCGCGGCCACCGCCACCGAGCGGATCCGCCTGGGCACGCTCGTGACCTCGCCGAACTTCCGGCACCCCGTCACCCTCGCCAAGGAACTGCTCTCGCTCGACGACATCTCCGGTGGCCGGATCACCCTCGGTATCGGCGCGGGCGGCACGGGCTTCGACGCGAGCGCCCTCGCGCACAGCGGGCAGGAGCCGTGGACGCCTCGGGAGCGCGCCGACCGTTTCGCGGAGTTCGTCCCGCTGCTCGACCGGCTGCTCACCGAGGACACGGTCTCGTACGACGGGACGTTCTACTCGGCGGGCGGCGACGTCGGCGCCCAGAACATCCCGGGCTGCGTGCAGCGCCCCCGGCTGCCGTTCGCCGTGGCCGCGACGGGCCCGCGCGGCCTGAAGCTCGCAGCGCGGCACGGGCAGGCGTGGGTGACCACCGGCGACCCGAAGCTGTACGCGACGGGCACCCCGGAGGAATCGATTCAGGCCATTCGCGGGCAGGTATCGAAACTGGCCTCCGCGTGCGAGGCCATCGGCCGCGACGCGGACGAACTGGACAAGGTCCTGCTCACCGGATTCACCCCGGACCGGTCCCGCCCCCTCACCTCCGTCGACGCCTTCGTGGACTTCGCGGGCAGGCACCGGGAGCTGGGCTTCACCGAGCTCGTCCTGCACTGGCCGATCCCGGACACCGATTTCGCGGCCGACCAGAAGACCTTCGAAGCGATCGCCACGCAGGTCCTGGCCCAACTCGACTGAATCGCACTCCGTCACGCCGGAATCCGGGTGGGGCGCATGAGCCAGGCGCGTACTCATCTGTGCGCCCCGCAGCACGCCCGTGCACGCATATGCGCGACCATGGGTCGGTGACCTCACCGACTCCCGGGCCCCGGACTCCGGCCCCCTCCGCCCCCACGCCCCGGCTGATCGCCACCGACCTCGACGGAACGTTGCTGCACGACGACAAGACCGTTTCGCCGCGTACGGTCGCCGCGCTCGCCGCCGCGGAGGAGGCCGGCATCGAGGTCTTTTTCGTGACGGGCCGCCCGGCCCGCTGGATGGATGTCGTCAGCGACCATGTGCACGGCCACGGCCTGGCGATCTGCGGGAACGGCGCCGCCGTCGTGGACCTGCACGGCGGGGCGGGCGAGCACCGCTTCGTCAAGATCCGCGAACTGACGGTCACGGACACGCTCGACGTCGTCCACATGCTGCGCGCGACCGCCCCCGGCACAACCTTCGCCGTCGAGCGCACCGGCGGCCTGCACCACGAGCCGGGGTACCCGCCGCTGCACCTGGACCCCGGCGAATGCGTGGCTCCCGCCGAGAAACTCCTCGCCCCGGATTTCGACGTCGCGGACCAGCCGGTGCTCAAGCTCCTCGCGTACCACCCCGAGCTCGACCCCGACGCCTTCCTGTCGCTGGCCCGCGCGGGGGTGGGCGACCGGGCGGCCATCACACGGTCTAGCCCGAGCGCGCTCCTGGAGATCAGCGGCCCCGGCGTCTCCAAGGCGAGCACGCTCGCCATGTGCTGCGCGGAGCGCGGCATCGCGCCCACCGAGGTCGTCGCCGTAGGGGACATGCCGAACGACATGGAGATGCTCGCCTGGGCGGGCACGTCCTACGCGATGGGGAACGCGCACCCCGAGGTGCTGGCCTCGGCGACCGGCCGCACCGCGACCAACAACGAGGACGGCGTGGCCCGCGTCATCGAGGACATCCTGGCCGCGCACGCCCCCGCCCGGTAGCTCCACGACGCCTACAGCTTCACGTGGCGCTCGGCGAACCACTTCACCGGATCCACCCCGGAGCCCAGATACGGCGTGAGCCGCACCTCGAAGTGGAGGTGCGGCCCCGTCGAGTTGCCGGTGGTGCCCGACTGGCCGACCCACTGCCCCGCGCGGAGCTTCTGCCCCTGGTCGACGGTGACCGCGGCGAGGTGCGCGTACTGCGTGCAGTAGCCGCCGGGATGGCGCACGATGACCTCGATGCCGAAGGCGCCGCCGCAGGACACGCTCACCACGCGGCCCGCGCCCGCCGCCCGTACCGGCGTCCCGATGTCGACCGCGAAGTCCTGCCCGGTGTGCCGGTGCGACCAGCGCTCGCCCGCGCTGTCGAAGCCCGCGGACAGCTGGTACTTCTCCACAGGAGGCAGCCACGCACGCGTGGTTGAGTTTTTCGGCTCCTTGAGGCGCACGGCGCCCCGGCACTTCCCCGCGGCGACCGACGAGTCCGCCTGGCCCTGGAGCTGCCAACGCGCCGCTTCGAGCTTGCTTTCGATGCTCTTCTTAAGGATGGCGAGCCGCGCGTTGCGCTCCTTCAGTGAGTGCCACGCGTCCGCCGCCCTGCGCTGTCCGTCCGCGAGCCTGCGCTCGGCGCGCCGACTCTTGTCCACGGCGTTGTTGAGGGCCAGATCGGCCTGCCAGACCGCCCGTTGACCGTGCATCAGTTTCTCGGGATTCCCGGCCAGCAGCATCTGCGCCGTGAGAGGGATGTCGCCGCCGCTGCGGTACTGGGCGCGGGCGATCCGGCCGAGGTCGTCGTGGAGCGCGGAGATCTGCCGCCGCTCGCGCACGAGCAGCCGCTCCATCGTGCGTACCTCCGCCTTCTGTACGAAGGCGGCTTTACGGCCCGCTTCGTAGCGCTGCGTCGCCGTGGACGCCTCCTCGAAAAGGCGCGCGACGTCCGCGCTCGCCTCGGGGCCCTCCGCGCCCCGGGACACCGTGGGCGGGCCGAGGGCCACGAGGGCGCACAGCAGCACCGGGAGGACGAGCGATGTGCGGGTTCGGCGCGGTCCATGACGCATGCATCGGATCGTCGACCGCCGCACGCCGGGCTTCCTGTGGGGCTGGTACGGCCGAGGGAACGGGTGCCCCGTACGGCGCAGGAACGTACCGCCAAACCGGGGCGCCGCCGACGGCCTCAGGGGGGCTCACCTCAGGAGGAGGCACGCCTCAGTGGGGCGCCTCCCACACCACCGTCGTACCGTCCCCGTCGAGCCCCGGCCCGTGCCAACTGGCGCCACCGAGCGATTCGGCCCGCTTCTGAAGGTTCTTCAGGCCGCTGCGCCGCCCGCCCTGCTTGATGCCCACGCCGTCGTCCGCGACTGTGAGGCGGACGCCCGGCCGCCCGTCGGGGAGGAACACGGTGGCGTCCACCACGACGTCTATGCGATCGGCCTCCGCGTGCCGGAACGCGTTCGAGAGGGCCTCCCGCAGCGCCGCGATGAGGTGCTTGCCCGTGAGCTCGCCGACGACCGTGTCGACGGGCCCGAGGAAGCGGTGCGAGGGCTTGAACCCGAGCGGCACGGCGGCCGTATTGATCTCCCGGAGCACCTTGGTGCGCAGGCTCGACGGCGCCTCGGCCGGCCCTTGCTGAAGCGCGAAGATCGCGGTGCGGATCTCCTGGATGGTGGTGTCGAGCTCGTCGACCGCCTTGCCGACGCCGGTCTGCACTTCGGGCACCACGGAGCGGCGCTGGGCGGTCTCCAGCATCATCCCGGTGGCGAAGAGGCGCTGGATGACGAGGTCGTGCAGGTCGCGCGCGATCCGGTCGCGGTCCTCCAGGACGGCGAGACGCTCCCGGTCGCGCTGCGCGTCGGCCGAGACCAGGGCGAGCGCCGCCTGCGACGCGAACTGGGTGGCCAGGATGCGCTCCGCCTCGGTGAAAGGACGCCCCCCACGCGCGCGGGTCATCACCAACGTCCCCAGGACCCGCCCGCCGCTCTGGAGGGGCAGCATCATGGACGGCCCGTAGTCCTGCGCGAGGCCGGTCAGCATCCGGGGATCGGTGGCCGCGTCGTCGACGAACACGGCCTGGCCGTCGAGCAGTTCGGAGATGACCTCGCTCTCCGACGGCACGATCACGCCGAGCGCGGCGGAGGGCCCGTCCGCGTCGACGGCGACGATCTCCATGCCGCCCTCCTCTGCGGGCAGCAGCACTATGCCGGCCGCCGAGTCCGAGAGGTGCCGGGACTGTTCGGCGACCACCTGGAGCGCGTCGTCGGCGTCGCCGCCCGAGAGGAGCGCGGTGGTCACCGCCACCGAGCCGTCGATCCACCGCTCGCGCTGCTTGGCCGCTTCGTAGAGGCGCGCGTTGCCGATGGCGATGCCCGCCTCCGTGGCGAGCACCCGGACCATGTTCAGGTCGTCGTCGTTGAACTCGCCGCCACCGTGCTTCTCCGTGAGGTACAGATTTCCGAAGATCTCGCCCTGTACGCGGATGGGGAGGCCGAGAAACGTGTGCATCGGCGGATGGTGCGCGGGAAAGCCACAGGAGCGCGGGTCGTCCGCGAGGTTCGCGAGGCGCAGCGTCACGGGGTCGTGGATGAGCGCGCCGAGCAGCCCCCTGTGCCCGTCGGGCAGCCGCCCGATGCGCCGCGCGGTCTCCTCGTCGACTCCGGAGTAGACGAAATCCGAGAGCGCGGTGCCGTCCTCGGCGACGACGCCGATCGCGGCGTACTTGGCGTCGGTCAGTTCGGCGGCCGTCTCGCAGATCCGGTCGAGCGTGGTGTGCAGCTCGAGGCCTGTGCCCACGGAACGCATCGCTTCCAGGAGCTGCGGCAACCGGGCGGTCAGCTCGGCCGACAGACCGTGGAGGCCGCGTGTCGCCTGAGTCGCCGCCTCCAGGGACGCCGCGGCGGGCTCTGCGGGAGGAGGGACGCCGGGGTCCGTGGGAGCTGCCATGCGACGAGCCTAATTAGTGCCGATTGGCGAGGAAAGTCGGGATCCGGATGGGCGGAGGGGCCCAGGCGGTTCCTCAGCTTCCCGCGCCGGCCAGCGCCTCCGCCGCGCCCTCCCGGCGCCGCAGCTCCCGGAGCGGGCCGTCGACCGCGACGAGCTCGGCGTACGGGCCGCGCTGGGCGACCCGGCCCCCGTCGAGCACGAGCACCTCGTCCACGGCCTCAAGACCGGCGAGCCTGTGCGTGATCAACACCGTCGTCCGCCCCCGCGTGGCATCCAGGAGATCCGCGGTGAGCGCGTCCGCCGTCTCCAGATCGAGGTGTTCGGCGGGCTCGTCGAGCACGAGGACGGGGAAGTCGGCGAGCAGCGCGCGGGCGAGCGCGAGCCGCTGCCGCTGGCCGCCCGAGAGACGTGCGGCGTGCTCACCCACCAGGGTGTCGAGCCCGTCCGGCAGCGCCTGCGCCCACTCCCGAAGACGTACGCGGCCGAGTACCGCCCACAGCTCGTCCTCGCTGGCGCCCTTCTTGGCAAGCAACAGGTTCTCGCGGAGGCTGCTGTCGAAGAGGTGCGCATCCTGGGCGCACAGCCCGACGACGCGCCGGACCTCGTCGCCGTCGAGAGCCACCGCCTCGACACCGCCGAGCGTGTACGTCCCGGCGTCCGCGTCGAGGAAGCGCAGCAACACCTGGGCGAGAGTGGTCTTGCCGGACCCCGACGGCCCGACGACGGCGACGCGGCGGCCGCGCTCCAGCGTCAGATCGAGGCCGGCGAGCGCGTCCCGCTCCTGGCCCTCGTAGCGGGCGCTGAGGCCGCGCACGGCGAGCGGGAAGGGGTCCTGCGGCGCTTGTGCGGGCCGCTCGGGCTCCCGTACGGGTTCCGGCGCGTCCAGGACCTCATACACCCGCTCAGCGCTCTTGTGGACGCGCTGGCGGTGCTGCACGGCGAGCGGCAGGCCGAGCACCGCCTCGAACGCGGCGAGCGGGGTCAGGACGACGACCGCGAGGGACACCCCGTGGAGCTGTCCGGTGCGTACGCCCTGGATGCCGACGAGCGCGGCCGCCGCCACGGTCAGGCCGGTGATCAGCGCGGTCAGTCCGTCGCCGAGCGCGGTCGCGGTGGCGGCGCGGGAGGCGATCCGCGTCAGCACGGAGTCGGCCTCCGCGGCCTCCTGCGTACGTCGTGGCAGCGCGCCGGAGACCGTCAGTTCGGCGGTACCGGTGAGCAGTTCGGTGGCTTTCGTGGCGAGCTCCCCCCGCGCGGGGGCCAGCCTCCGCTCCGCACGCCGGGACACCGCGCCCGCCAACAGCGGCACTCCGACCCCGGCGAGCAGCAGCCCCACGGTGAGCACGGCGCCGGCGGCGGGCAACAGCCACGCGGTGAACGCCACCGACCCCACGCCCACCAGCGCGGCGGCCGACGCGGGCAACAGCCAGCGCAGCCAGTAGTCCTGAAGGGCGTCGACATCGGCGACGAGCCGGGAGAGCAGGTCGCCGCGCCGCGTCGTACGCAGCCCCGCCGGGGCGAGCCGCTCCAGGCGCCGGTACACGGCGACCCGGGTGTCGGCCAGCATCCGCAGCACCGCGTCGTGCGACACGAGCCGCTCCAGGTACCGGAAGATCGCCCGCCCGATGCCGAACGCGCGCGTGGCCGTGACCGCGACCATCAGGTACAGCACCGGCGGCATCTGCGAGGCGCGCGAGATCAGCCAGCCGGACGTCGCCATCAGGCCGACCGCGCTGCCGAGCGCGAGCGCGCCGAGCAGCAGGGCGAGGATGAGCCGGGAGTGGCGCGGCCTGGCGGCGGCGCGCAGCCGTGCGAGCACATGACGCCGGTCCACAGGCGCGTCGCCGCTCACCTCCACCGGAGCGGCTTCGACGGCACCGGCGAGGGCCTGCGCGGACGGGCTGCCCTGCGCGGCGCCACGCAGCTGCGCCGGCACCGCGCCAGGTGCCTCGATCCGTACGACCCGGTCCGCGACGGCGAGCAGGGCGGGACGGTGCACGACGAGCAGCACGGTCCGCCCCACGGCGAGCCTGCGCACGGCGTCGACGATGCCCGCCTCGGTCTCCCCGTCGAGCGCGGCCGTGGGCTCGTCGAGCAGCACGAACGGCCGGTCCGCGAGGAAGGCCCGTGCGAGCGCGAGCCGCTGGCGCTGCCCGGCGGAGAGCCCGGCGCCGTCCTCCCCGAGCACGCTCGCCACGCCCTCGGACAGCGCCTCGACGAACTCCAGCGCCCCGGCCTCCCGCAGCGCGGCGAGCACCGCGGCGTCATCGGCCCCGGGCCGCGCGAGCCGTACGTTGTCCGCGATCGAACCGGCGTACAGCTGCGGCCGCTGCGGAACCCACGCCACGCGCGCGTGCCACGCCTCGCGCGACATCTCGGCGAGGTCGACACCGCCGACGACGATCCGCCCACTACAGGGGCGTACAAAACCCAACAGGGCGCCGACCAGCGTCGACTTGCCCGCGCCACTAGGACCGACAAGGGCTACCGTCTCGCCCTCGGCGACCTTGAAGGAGACATCGGAGACCGCCTCCGAAGACCGCCCTTCGTAGCGAACAGAAACGCTTTCAAACCCGATTCCACCGGCCGAAGGGACACCCCGCGTGCCGTCCTCGGGCAGCGGTGACTCCAGAACCGCGAAGATCTCCTCCGCCGCGGCGAGCCCCTCGGCCGCCGCGTGGTACTGCGCGCCCACCTGCCGAAGCGGCAGATACGCCTCGGGCGCGAGCACCAGAATCACGAGCCCGATGTACAGATCCATCTCACCGTGCACGAGCCGCATGCCGATGGTCACGGCGACGAGCGCCACCGAGAGCGTGGCCAGCAACTCCAGCGCGAACGACGAGAGGAAGGCGATCCGCAGGGTGCGCATCGTCGCCCTGCGGTACTCGCCGGTGATCTTGCGGATGGACTCGGCCTGGGCCTTGGCACGACCGAACACCTTCAGGGTCGGCAGGCCCGCGACGACGTCCAAAAAGTGGCCCGAAAGGCGGGAGAGCAGCCGCCACTGGCGGTCCATCCGGGACTGGGTCGCCCAGCCGATCAGCATCATGAAGATCGGGATGAGGGGCAACGTGCCGACGATGATCGCCGCCGACACCCAGTCCTCGGTGACGACGCGGGCGAGCACCGCCACCGGGACCACCACCGCGAGCCCCAACTGCGGCAGATAGCGGGAGAAGTAGTCGTCGAGGGCGTCCACCCCGCGCGTCGCGAGCGCCACGAGCGACCCGGTGCGCTGCCCGCTCAACCACCCCGGACCGAGCCGCGAGGCCCGCTCCAACAGCCGCCTGCGCAGCTCCGACTTGACCGCCGCACTCGCCCGGTGCGCGGCCAGCTCGGTCAGCCAGGCCACGAGCCCACGCCCTGCCGCGACCGCCGTCAACAGCAGCAGCGGCGTGCGCAGTTCGGCCACGTCGAGGCCGTGCTGGAACGCGCCCACCACGACCTCGGCGATGAGCATCGCCTGCGCGATGACCAGGCCCGCCCCGGCGGCGCCCAGCACCACCACCGCGATCAGGAAGAGGCGAGAGGCCCGGCCGTACCGGAACAGACGCTGGTCGATCGGTTTCACGTGAAACACACCCTCACGTAGACGGGTTGAAGGAGCTCACTGCGCCCCTGAAGACGCTCAGTGCGCCTCGGCAGGCATGTGATTCGTGCCGAGCCGCTTGCGGAAGACCCAGTAGGTCCAGCCCTGGTAGAGCAGAACCAGCGGCGTCATGATCCCGGCGACCCAGGTCATCACCTTCAGCGTGTACGGACCCGAGGACGTGTTGTCGATCGTCAGGTTCCACGCCTCGTTGAGCGAGGACGGCATGACGTTCGGCGCCAGGGACAGGAAGATCACCGCCACCACCGCCGCGATCGCGATCCCGTTGAAGCTGAAGGCCCAGCCCTCGCGCCCCTTGGCGTTCATCACGAGCGTCCCGAGCAGCCCGATGACCGCCACGGCGAACGCCACCGCGGTCCACACCGTTCCGCGCTCGACCTGGATCCAGGCGAGGAACCCGCCGCCAAGGAGCACGGTGGCCACACCGGCCTTCGTCGCGAGCGCACGCGCCCGTCCCCGGATGTCGCCCTGCGTCTTCAAAGCCGTGAACACGGCGCCGTGCAGCGTGCACACGGCGGTGAAGGCAAGGCCGCCGAGCAGTCCCCACCAGGTCAGCAGGTCGCCGAACGAACCGGCGAAATCCTGATGGGAGTTGATCGGCACACCGTGCACCATGTCGGCGAACATCACGCCCCACAGGAACGGCAGCAGCAGCGAGGTGACGAAGAGCACCAGCTCCCAGTTGCGCTGCCAGCTCTCCTCCGGCCGCTTGTGCCGGTACTCGAAGGACAGCACCCGCACGATCAACAGCAGCAGCGCGAGCACGAGCAGCATGTAGAAGGCGCTGAAGAACGTCGCGTACCAGACGGGGAACGCGGCGAACATCGCGCCGGCCGCGGTGAGCAGCCAGACCTCGTTGCCGTCCCACACCGGCCCGATGATGTTGATCAGCACGCGCCGCTCGGTCCTGTCGCGCGCGAGAAGCCGCGTCAGGATGCCCACCCCGAAGTCGAAGCCTTCGAGGAAGAAGTAGCCGGTCCACAGAACGGCGATCAGAAGGAACCAGAAGTCGTTGAGGCCCATGGCGTTTCTCCTCTCAGTACGCGAAGGTCATTGGCTTGTCGGCGTCGTCGTCATCGGAGTCGTCCCCCGAAGGACCACGCAGCTTCGGGTCCTTGGTGGGCGGTTCCTCGTCCGTGTCGGGACCCTTGACGGCGTACTTCTTCATCAGCCGTACGTTGATCCAGAACAGCACCGCGTACAGCAGGGTCAGAGCGGTCAGCGAGATCGCCATCTCGGTCTGACTGACGCCGGGGGAGACCGAGTCCGCGGTCTTGAACAGGCCGAAGACGGCCCAGGGCTGGCGGCCCATCTCGGTGAAGATCCAGCCGATGGAGTTGGCGATGAAGGGGAAAATCAGCGAGGCCATGCCGACCCGCCAGCCCCACTTGGTGACGGTCGGGCCGAGTTCCTTCTTGTTGGTGAGCATCAGCTTGGGGATTTCGTCCTCACCCCTTCGATGCTCGGGCAGCAGCCATCGCCTCTTGCGGGTCAGCCAGAATCCGGCGCCCGCGGCGACGGCGGCGGTGAGCCCGATGCCGATCATCAGGCGGAAGCCCCAGAAGGTGACGAAGATGTTGGGGACGTAGTCCTCGGGCTGGCCGCCGTACTTCTCGGCCTCGGCCTTGGCGGTCTCGTGGATGCCGGGGACACAGCTGGTGAAGTTGTCGTCGGCCAGGAAGGAGAGCAGGCCCGGAAGCTCTATCTCGGCGGAGTTGTGGCCCTTGTTCACGTTGCCGATGGCGAAGATGGAGAACGGCGCGGGGCATTCGGTGTCCCAGAGCGCCTCGGCCGAGGCCATCTTCATCGGCTGCTGCTTGAACATCACCTTGGCCAGCTGGTCGCCGGAGAGGGCGACCAGGACGCCCGCGATCATCGCGGTGACCAGGCCGATCCGGAGCGAGCTGCGCAGCGTGACGATCCGCTTCCGGTCGACCTGCTCACCGGCGTCCTTCTGCTTCTTGATCTTCCAGAGCAGGAAGCTGGCGATGCCGATCATGAAGGCTCCGCCGGTCAGGAAGGCGGAGGAGACCGTGTGCGAGAACTGGACGACCGCGGTGTTCTGGAAGAGCACGTGCCAGATGTCGTTGAGACGGGCCACGCCCGTCTTGCTGTCGATCTCGTAGCCGACCGGGTGCTGCATCCAGGAGTTGGCCGCCAGGATGAAGTAGGCCGAGGCGAGCGTGCCGATCGACACCATCCACATGCAGGCGCAGTGGATCTTCTTCGGCAGCTTGTCCCAGCCGAAGATCCACAGCCCGATGAAGGTGGACTCGAAGAAGAAGGCGATCAGCGCCTCCATCGCGAGCGGGGCGCCGAAGACGTCCCCGACGAACTTCGAGTAGTCCGACCAGTTCATGCCGAACTGGAACTCCTGCACGAGACCGGTGGCGACACCGATCGCGATATTGATCAGGAAAAGCTTCCCCCAGAACTTCGTGGCGTGGAAGTACTTCTCCTTGCCCGTGCGCACCCATGCCGTCTCCAGGCCCGCCGTGAGCGCGGCAAGAGAGATCGTCAGCGGGACGAACAGGAAGTGGTAGACGGTGGTGATGCCGAACTGCCATCGCGCCAGGGTCTCCGGTGCGAGGGCGATCGTTGTCGGGTCCACTGCGTCTTCTCCTTACCTCGCCGTGGTCACAGCGGCAGCTTGCCCCTTTAATCCCACAAATCCCGGGAGGAACCGGGACACGCTTGTGAACGCGTTCACATTCACAAGCATTATGTCGTACTGGTTGTCGGCATACGAAGGGGGGTCCCCCGTTATTTCGGGAGACCCCTGTCACTACGATCCACGCGCCAACGCGCGGTGCTCTACAGCTCCTTGCGGAACTCCTCGGCCGTCCGCAGGAAGATGTCGTTGGCCTCGGTCTCCGCGACCGTGGTCCGCACACCCTCACCCGCGAACGGCCGCACGACCACGCCCGCCCGCTCACAGGCCGCCGCGAAGTCCGTCGTCTTCTCCCCCAGGCGCAGCCACACGAAGTTGGCCTGCGTCTCGGGCACCGTCCAGCCCTGCGCCCGCAGCCCCTCGACGACCCGCGTGCGCTCGGTCACCAACGAGCCGACCCGGCCGAGCAGCTCGTCCTCGGCGCGCAGCGAGGCGACCGCCGCGTCCTGCGCGAGCTGGCTCACACCGAAGGGCACCGCCGTCTTGCGCAGCGCCGCGGCGACCGGATCGTGCGCGATGGCGAAACCCACGCGGAGCCCCGCGAGTCCGTACGCCTTCGAGAAGGTCCGCAGCACCGCCACGTTCGGCCGGTCCCGGTAGACCTCGACGCCGTCCGGCACCTCGGGATCGCGGATGAACTCGCGGTACGCCTCGTCGAGGACCACCAGGACATCGGAGGGCACCCGGTCGAGGAACCGTTCCAGCTCGGCCCGGCGGATGGCATTGCCCGTGGGGTTGTTGGGGTTGCAGACGAAGATGAGGCGCGTGCGGTCGGTGATCGCGTCGACCATGGCGTCCAGGTCGTGGTCCTCGCTCGCCGTGAGCGGCACCTGCACCGACTTCGCGCCGCTGATCTGCGTGATGATCGGGTACGCCTCGAAGGACCGCCACGGGTAGATGACCTCGTCGCCCGGCCCCGCGGTCGCCTGGAGCAGCTGCTGCGCGACACCGACCGAGCCGGTCCCCGTGGCCAGATGCGCGAGGGGCACACCGAAACGGTCGGAAAGCTCGTTCATCAGGCCGGTGCACGCCATGTCCGGGTAGCGGTTGAAGGTCCCGGCGGCCGCGATCGTCTGCTCCATCACTCCGGGCAGCGGAGGATACGGGTTCTCGTTGGAGGACAGCTTGTACGCCACTGGCCCCCCGGCAGCGGCCGGCTTGCCGGGCTTGTAGGCAGGGATCCCCGCCAGCTCCGCACGCAGCTTGGGGTTGATCTCGCTCACCGCAGTCCTCCTTGTGGGCACCGTTCCAATACTGCTCACCTTAAGAGGATTCGCCACGCTCCCCAACGGCCCGGGTCCCGCCCCTCCCCAAGGCGCGCGGAGAGGGGGGAGCGCTCCTCGCCCTGGCGCGCGCCGGTGGCTCGCGCCGTGGCGCGCATCACCCGTGAAGGTGAGTTGAGACCTACTCGCAACATCGCCGACTTGGCAGGCCCATGCGTGACGACAAGCGAAGTGCCATAGTGGAACCCTTCAACTCCCTTTTATTTAAAGGTTGATGATGGGTAATCACCTTGCAGAAACGTGCCTGTCAACGCCTGCATATGCACCCCCACCATGCAGCCGAATGAGCCCTACTATCGGCTCGCCATGACAGCAGCAGGGAAGCACCAGGTGAGCCGGGCAGAGACGCCCCGCAAGGGCACCCGGCCGAGCCGGGCAGGTATCAGAGATGTTGCCGCAGCCGCCGGGGTCTCGATCACGACTGTGTCCGATGCGCTCAACGGTAAGGGCCGGCTCCCGGACGCCACCCGAAGCCACGTCCGCGAGGTCGCCGAACGGTTGGGCTATCGCCCCTCCGCGGCCGCTCGCACGCTCCGTACCGGGAAATCGGGCCTCATCGGCCTGACCGTGACGACGTACGGGGATGAACCTTTCACCTTCACAGAATTCGCGTACTTCGCCGAGATGGCGCGCGCCGCCACCTCCGCCGCGCTCGCCCGCGGGTACGCCCTCGTCATCCTGCCCGCCACCTCACGCCATGACGTCTGGTCGAACGTCGCACTCGACGGCACCGTCGTCATCGACCCCTCCGACCACGATCCGGTCGTCACCGAGCTGGTCCGTCAGGGCCTGCCCGTCGTCTCCGACGGACGTCCCGCGGGCACCCTGCCCGTGACCGCCTGGGTCGACAACGACCACGAGGCCGCCGTGCTCGGCATCCTCGACCACCTGGCCGAGTCCGGCGCCCGCCGCATCGGCCTGCTGACCGGCACCACCACCGACACGTACACGCACCTCTCCACCTCGGCGTATCTGCGCTGGTGCGAGCGCATCGGACAGGAACCGGTCTACGAGTCGTACCCCGCGCACGACCCGTGCGCGGGCGCCGTCGCAGCCGACCGGCTGCTCGCCCGGCCCGACCGCCCCGACGCGGTCTACGGCCTCTTCGATCCCAACGGCACCGATCTGCTCGCGGCCGCGCGCCGCTACGGGCTACGCGTCCCGGACGATCTGCTGCTGGTGTGCTGCAGCGAGTCGACCGTCTACGCGAATACGGAACCGCCCATCACCACCCTCTCGCTCAAACCGCGGCGGATCGGGACGTCCGTCGTGCAGCTCCTCATCGACGCCATCGAGGGGCTCGACTCCGACCAGCCGGTCGAGCAGGTGATGCCGACGGAACTCATCGTGCGGACCTCGTCCCACCGACGCCCACACCGCACCACGGTCAGCCCTCCCCGCTCTCCGGGACAGGGCTGACCGCCCCCGACCGCCCCCTCCATCTGCTCCACCGAAGAGAAAAGTCCACACCAATTCGGGAGAAATGCACGGCGATCAGCCGCCCGTCACCGATTCACCACCCCTGGTGCATCACACAGCGCGAGCCGCATTCCTATGATGGGCGCACGACACCGCGGGCCGCTGCGACCAGGCAGTCCGATACGGTGCACAGGCGGCGCAATGGTGGTGGAGGGGTCGATGACTCAGGGGGCCGGTCTGGGATCCGCAGCGGACACGGAGACGCTGCGCGACTTCCGTGTTCCCGCGTACGTCCATGACGTACCGGCGAACGTGCAGCCGACGGACCCCGACGTCGCCCCGCCCGGCGCCGAGAATCCCGAGGATCATCCCGTCGGTTACACGCCGACCGAGCGCGATCTGCCGGTCATCGACCAGGGCGACACCGTCCGGATCGAGGCGGCGCAGCCCGCGCCCACGGGGGACGAGGGCCTCGGCCCGCTGTACGTCGTCGGCGATGTGCACGGCTACCTCGACGAGCTGCTCGCCGCGCTCCGCGAGCAGGGCCTGATCGACGCGGAGGGCGAGTGGGCGGCGGGCACCGCGCGCCTGTGGTTCCTCGGAGACTTCACCGACCGCGGGCCCGACGGGATCGGCGTCATCGACCTCGTCATGCGGCTGTCCGCGGAGGCGGCGGCAGCGGGCGGCTACTGCAAGGCGCTCATGGGCAACCACGAGCTGCTGCTGCTCGGCGCGAAGCGGTTCGGCGACACGCCCGTGAACTCGGGCGCGGGCACCGCCACGTTCCAGGCGGCCTGGTTGCTCAACGGCGGGCAGAAGGCCGACATGGACCGCCTCCAGGACGTGCACCTGCAGTGGATGTCCCGGCTCGACGCGATCGAGATCGAGGACGACCACCTGCTCACGCACTCGGACACCACCGCGTATCTCGACTACGGCGATTCCATCGAGGCCGTCAACGACACGGTGCGCGAGACCCTCACGCGCAATGACGCGGACGAGTGCTGGGACCTGTTCCGCAAGTTCACCAAGCGGTTCGCGTTCAAGGACGAGGAGTCGGGACCCGGCGCGGTGCGGCAGCTCCTCGACGCCTTTGGCGGCTCGCGCATCGTGCACGGCCACAGCCCGATCCCGTATCTGCTCGGCGAGGTCGGTGGTGAGGACGGCGACAGCGAGGCCGGCAGGCCCCCCGTCGAGGGCCCGCATGTGTACGCGAACGGCCTGGCCATCGCCATGGACGGCGGCGTAACCATGGCCGGAAAACTGCTCGTCCAGCAACTCCCCATGGATATCTGAGACTTCGCGGGGCAGACGCGAAAGCGGAGGATCCGACCGGCCGCCCGGCCAATTTCCGGAAACCCCCTGTCACCGCGTGCCGTGACAGCTCTACCATCGGCTTATCCGTAGCAGGCTCCCCTCCGTTTCTGCCCGACGGCTCGCACCCATGCGGGCCACCAAGCCCTACGGAGCATCGGGGGATGCACATGAACAGCGCTCCGCATTTGCTGAACGAGGACCGTCCAGAGTTCGAGCGGCTCCTCGATGACGCGCTGCGTACCGCACCGAATCGGCCTGAACTCGCCGCAGTGGGCCGGCGGCTCAACCCCGAACAGCTGCGCACCATGGCGCTCGGCGCCGCCGCCCTGATCAACACGGCGGCCGCCGACGAGTACCAGCGCTACGTCAAGGTCCGCGAGGAACTGCGCTCCACGCCGCGGCTCCTGCGTCCGCTACGCGAAGGAGGCAACTCCAGCGGGGAGAGCACGGGTCCGGGCGTCGCCGCGGTCGCCGTCGTGCTCGTCCCGGTCCTGGCCGGGACCGCGGCCCTGATCTTCCTGATCGTCGGCTACGTCCTGAGCATGCTCAACCCGGTTCCGGGCTTCGCCAGGACCCTGCGCACCTTCGGCTGGGTCTTCGGCGCGATCACCGCGGCGAGCATCCTCGTCGCGGCCGTCTGCCTGCTGATCGCGGCGCTGCGCAATGGCTCGACGTCGCTCCAGGCGAGCGCGCACGGCGAGGCGAGCGAGGAAGTGAAGCAGGCCAGGGAGGCCTGGCGCGTCGCGCTCCTGGACCGGGGCATCCTGCCGTTCCTGCGGGACGCCCTGGCGGATCCCTCGGCGGGCGGCGGCTCGCACCTCGGGGGCCGCGGCGGCTCCGGCGGGCGCATGCCGCAACTCGGCTACAACAGGCCGGGGTTCAGCAGCCCCGACGGCGGCGGCACGGCCACGGGCCAGCGCGCCGGCTATTCGAGCCCGGACTTCTCCAGCCCGGACTTCGGCGGCCCGGACCACCAGCCGGACTGACCCTCCGGTGGCCGCCTGGCCGCGACGGACACTGGGCCCCTCGCGCACGAGGGGCCCCACCGTCACGCGGTCATGCCGTCACGGCTTCACGCGGTCAGTCGGCGATCGGCAGATACACGCGGTTGCCGGCCTGCGCGAACTCCTTCGACTTCTGCTCCATGCCCTCCTCGATCTCCGAGGACGTGCTGCCGTGCTCGCGCCGGATGTCCTGCGAGATCTTCATCGAGCAGAACTTCGGCCCGCACATCGAGCAGAAGTGCGCCGTCTTCGCGGGCTCCGCCGGCAGCGTCTCGTCGTGGAACTCCCGCGCCGTGTCCGGGTCGAGGGCCAGGTTGAACTGGTCCTCCCACCGGAACTCGAACCGTGCGTCGGAGAGCGCGTCGTCCCAGGCCTGCGCGTCCGGGTGGCCCTTGGCGAGGTCCGCCGCATGCGCCGCGATCTTGTACGTGATGACGCCGGTCTTCACGTCGTCCCGGTTGGGCAGGCCCAGGTGCTCCTTCGGTGTGACGTAGCAGAGCATCGCCGTGCCCCACCAGGCGATCATCGCGGCGCCGATCCCGGACGTGATGTGGTCGTACGCCGGGGCGACATCGGTGGTCAGCGGGCCGAGCGTGTAGAACGGCGCCTCCTCGCAGATCTCCTGCTGGAGGTCGATGTTCTCCTTGATCTTGTGCATCGGGACGTGACCCGGGCCCTCGATCATCGTCTGCACATGGTGGCGCTTGGCGATGGAGTTCAGCTCACCGAGCGTCCGCAGCTCCGCGAACTGCGCCTCGTCGTTGGCGTCCGCGATGCAGCCGGGACGCAGGCCGTCGCCGAGCGAGTACGTGACGTCGTACGCCGCGAGGATCTCGCAGAGCTCCTCGAAGTGCTCGTAGAGGAAGCTCTCCCTGTGGTGCGCGAGGCACCACGCGGCCATGATCGAGCCACCGCGGGAGACGATGCCGGTCTTGCGGTCGGCGGTCATCGGGACGAACGGGAGGCGGACGCCCGCGTGGACCGTCATGTAGTCCACGCCCTGCTCGGCCTGCTCGATGACCGTGTCCTTGTAGATCTCCCAGGTCAGTTCCTCGGCCCTGCCGTCGACCTTTTCGAGCGCCTGGTAGAGCGGCACGGTGCCGATCGGGACGGGGGAGTTGCGCAGCACCCATTCACGCGTGGTGTGGATGTTGCGGCCGGTGGAGAGGTCCATGACCGTGTCGGCGCCCCACTTGCTCGCCCAGGTCATCTTGTCCACCTCCTCCTCGATGGAGCTCGTCACGGCCGAGTTGCCGATATTGGCGTTGACCTTCACCAGGAAACGCTTGCCGATGATCATCGGCTCGATCTCCGGGTGGTTGACGTTCGCGGGCAGCACGGCCCGGCCCGCCGCGATCTCCTCACGCACGACCTCCGGCGCGACGTTCTCCCGGATGGCCACGTACTCCATCTCCGGGGTGATCTCCCCCCGGCGTGCGTACGCGAGCTGGGTCACGGCCCGTCCGTCCCGGCCGCGGCGCGGCTGGCGCGGGCGGCCGGGGAAGACGGCGTCGAGATTCTTCAGCCCCCCGCCGCGCGGCGACGTGTGCTTGATGCCGTCGTCCTCGGGACGGGCGGGGCGACCCGCGTACTCCTCGGTGTCGCCGCGGGCGATGATCCAGTTCTCCCGCAGCGGCGCGAGACCGCGGCGGACATCGGTGTCGACGGTCGGGTCGGTGTACGGACCTGAGGTGTCGTACAACGTCACCGACTGCCCATTGGTGAGGTGCACTTGACGGACCGGCACCTGGAGGTCGGGGCGCGAGCCCCTGATGTACCCCTTGTGCCAGCCGATGGACTGGCCGGCCTCCGCGGTCGAGCTGGAGGCAGGCGTGTGCGCGTCCGTTGTGGTCATGAGACCTACTCCCTACGCCGGCATTACCCGGTAACAGGTTCAGCGGTCGACGCAGCGATATCCGTCCCCTGGTCGCGCAACTCCACGCTGTTTCACGTGAAACGCGCTGGGACGAAGGTCAGCGCCCTCTCAGCCCGGTGCTCCGAGCTCCCGCGATGGCAAAAGCGCCTCCACGCTAACGTGGCGTACGCCGCGTTGAACAGAGGGCCCCCTCCGTTCTTGCGATGATCTGGCGGTGACCACCAGCCAGCAGCCCCCAGCTCCGCCGTCCCACCCGCCGCATGGGCACTCCCACAGCCACGGTCCAGCGGCGCCTGTCTCGCGGCACCTGCGCAAAGTGATCGCGGCCGTCCTGATCCCGTTCTCGGTCGCGGTCGTGGTGGGTCTCGCGGTGCTCTGGCCGGGCGGCGCACCGCCGCACGAGCGCAGCGGTGTCGGCTTCGACCGGCAGACGCAGCAGGCCACGGTCACCCGGGTCGCACAGGTCGACTGCTCGTCCGTGCACGCCCAGGGGCAGAGCCCGACCGGGGACGCCACAGCGCAGCAGGGCACCACAGGCAAGCAGAATCCTGGTGGCACCTGTGAAAACGCGACGATCCGGATCGACGGCGGCAAGGACAAGGGCCGCACGTTCACCGAGGTCGTACAGCCGGATTCACCGCGGCAGTTGCACGAGGGCCAGAAGGTGATCGCCGCCTACGCGCCGGACGCGCCCAAGGACCTGCAGTACTCGGTCACCGATGTGAACCGCAAGGTTCCGATGGTCCTGCTGGCCGGAATCTTCGCCCTGGCCGTGGTCGTGGTGGGCCGGATGCGCGGCGTCATGGCCCTCGTCGCGCTCGCGGTCAGTTTTCTGGTGCTGACGCTCTTCATCCTCCCCGCGATTCTGCAGGGGTCGAACCCCCTGGTCGTCGCGGTGGTCGGAGCCAGCGCGATCATGCTGATCGCGCTCTACATGTGTCACGGCCTGACGGCCAGAACCTCCGTCGCCGTGCTCGGCACCCTCGTCTCTCTGCTGCTGATCGGCCTGTTGGGTTCGCTGTTCATCGGCTGGGCGGCCCTGACGGGCAATACCGACGACAACACGGGGCTGATCCACGGCCTGTACCCGGACATCGACATGAGCGGTCTACTGCTCGCCGGCGTCATCATCGGTTCGCTCGGCGTGCTCGACGATGTGACGGTCACACAGACCTCTGCCGTGTGGGAGCTGCACGAGGCGAACCCGACGCTGGGCCGACGCGCCCTGTACCGGGCGGCGATCCGCATCGGCCGCGACCACATCGCGTCCGTCGTCAACACGCTCGTCCTGGCTTACGCGGGGGCGGCGCTGCCGCTGCTGCTGCTCTTCTCCATCGCGCAGAGCAGCGTCGCCGACGTGGCCAACAGTGAGCTGGTGGCCGAGGAGATCGTGCGTACGCTGGTCGGCTCGATCGGCCTCGTCGCCTCGGTGCCGGTGACCACCGCACTGGCCGCGCTCGTGGTCTCCGCCGACCGCCCGGAGACACGGGAGCCCGCGAAGGACGCTCCCGCTCCTGGACGCGGTGGCCGAGGCCGGCGGCGTAAACGCTGAAAGGCGCGGAACTGCTCGGGTGCACCGCGCTGCTGAAGCGTTACCTCTGATCCGGTGTCGTGCGAGCCGCTGGGGAGTCAGCCCGCACTCTGCTCCTCGGCGAGGATCCGGTCGAGAGCCTCGTCGAGGTCGGACTCGAAGTCCACGCCCGACTCCTCGTGGCCCAGCGGGACGAGCTTGTCCGTCCGGTCGAGGAACGCGATGAGCGGTGCGACCCCGGCCCGGAACAGGGCCTGATCCGCACCGACCTGGAGTCTGATGTGCACCTCTCCCGGCATCTCGCCGACGGCGCCACCCACCAGCTCCACCGGTGTGACCTGTACATCCCCTTCGCCGCTGGCCCCGTTGACCCCGTCGACGAGGAGTTCCCGGCCGAACGCCCAGGTCACGGGCGCGTCTCCGGGGAGATGGAAGGTCAGCCGCACGGCGTAGGGATCGGTGGACTCGTACCGGAGCTCCACCGGAATGCGGAACGAGAGCTCCTCGGAGACGAGGAAGCTCATCATGACCTCTGCTTGGACTGCTTGTACCGACTCGCGCATCGCCTACCCCGTCAACTTGCCGTCGATTGGCCAGGAAACTACCTCCCTGCCACTGCTGGCATCTTGCTCAACGTACACACGGGATCACAAGGAGTGAGTTTTCAAATGCTGATAGAGAAGGCGAGTGTTCCTACAAGCTTGCCGATCTCGTGCTGCAACTGCCGTGCTGTGGGCAGCAGTTGCTCCGCCTGATGGGAAGGGAGAGAAATGGCCAAAGTTGCCGCGGCCGACCCGATCGTCAGCGGAAACGCGGCGCAGGCCGCACCCAGCGCGTACTCCTGACGCTCGACGAGCGGTTCCATGCGGCCCACCCGGTTCAACTTCCGTAGCAACGCACGGTCGTCCCGGACCGAATACGGAGTGATGGGCTGCACGGGGTAGCGGTCGAGATGGTCCTTGCGGGCCCCCTCGTCGAGCTGGGAGAGCAGACACTGGCCGATGGCGTGGGCATGGCCGGTCTCCCGGAAGTCGGCCCACTCCTCGACGGCCGGATTGGACGAGGAGTCGGCGACGGCGACGAGCTCGATCTCGCCGTCCCGGTAGACCGCGAAATAGACCGGGACGCCGATGGTGTCGCGCCAGTGCCGGAGCGCGTCGGTGATCATGCCGCGACGATTCTGCTGTGCTCCGCTGCTGCTCAAACGCTCGGCGGCGGCACCGAATACGAAGACGCCGTTCTCCCGGCGGAGATATCCCTCATGGGCCAGCGTGCGCAGCAGGTGGTACGCGGTGGGAAGGGCGAGGCCGGCTTCCCGCGCGAGTTGCTTGGCCGGCGCCCCGTCGTCATGGGAAGCGACCGCCTCGAGCAGTCGCATGGCCCGCTGTACGGAGCCGATGAGTGTCTGCGGGGCGGCGGCGGGTGCGGTATCGACCGTGGCCAAGGTTCACTCCCGATGCGCGTGGGGAACCCCCGCGTGTTCGAGGCTCGCAGGGGGCTAAAGCCATCGAATTCCGGACTCTAACCCTTGGCCACCGATTGGCGCCCGCCGCGCAAGGAAACTTCCCCCGGTCGTGCGAAAGGTCGCGCGACGCAACGACCGGGACCCGCACACAAGTGCGTGCGGCCTCAGTGCGGCCTCACCAGTCGCGGCTCCGCGACGACGAACCGACCAGGAACTTCCGCACTACGTAGATGAGTCCACCCACCAGAGCGGCGAACACGAGCACCTTGAACAGCAGGCCGATCACAAAGCCGACGACGCTCGCGATCAGACCGCCGAACACGACGATGGCGATGACCGGCACCGCGACCCACTTCACCCACCACGGCATGTCCGCGAATATCTCTCGCACTGCCATCGCTCCTTCGTTGTCTCTTCGATACTGCTGCTTCGATTACTGCTGCTTCGAGCTTCTGCTGCCTCGAGCTTCTGCTTCGATGTTGGCACGTCGCAGGCCCGCGCGGGCCTGTCCGATCCCTTGTCCTCCCCTGACCCGACCCTTAGGGAACCCCGAGGTGCGGCCCGCCCGTGAGGCCGACCCCCTCAGCCCTCCGGAGGCGAGAAGACGACGAGGACGCGCAGGTCCTCGCTGATGTGGTGGAACTTGTGCGCGACACCGGCCGGCACGTACACCACGCTGCCCCGGGCGACCTGAGTGGTCTCCATGCCGACGGTGATCGAACCGTGCCCGCTGACCACCAGGTAGACCTCGTCCTGGTTGTGCGGCTGCTGCGGGTCCTGCGTGCCCGCGTCGAGTGCGTACAGCCCGACCGACATATTGCGCTCCCGCAGGAACTGCAGATACGCCCCGTCGTTGGCGGCCCTCTCCGCCTCGAGCTCATCCAACCGGAACGACTTCATCGCCCTCTCCACCCCTGTCACCAGTCACGTCTGCCACGATCAGACACATGATGAATTTCCTAGTCAAGACGCTCGCCAACGCGGGAGCCCTGGCCGTCGCGGTCTGGGTGCTCGACAAGATCACCCTCACCGGCGACAGCACCGGCAAGAAGATCGGCACGCTGGTCCTCGTCGCCCTCATCTTCGGCCTGGTCAATGTGATCGTGAAGCCGATCGTAAAGCTCCTGACCTTCCCGCTGTTCATCCTCACGCTCGGCCTGATCACGCTGATCGTGAACGCCCTGATGCTGCTGCTGACGTCGTGGCTGGCCGACCAGGTGGACCTGAGCTTCCACGTCGACGGCCTCTGGACCGCGATCCTCGGCGGCCTGATCGTGTCGATCGTCTCCTGGGCGCTGAACGTCGTACTGCCCGACGGCAAGGACTGAGAGCGTCAGAGGATGACCTACCGCGTCTGTTTCGTCTGCACCGGCAACATCTGCCGCTCGCCCATGGCCGAGCACGTCTTCCGCGCCCGCGTCGAGGAGGCGGGGCTCGACGGCCTCGTCGAGGTCGACAGCGCGGGCACCGACGGCTGGCACGAGGGCGACGGCGCCGACCCGCGCACCGTCCGCGTCCTCACCGAGAACGGCTACGGCTCCGAGCACACGGCCCGCCGGTTCCACCGCGACTGGTTCGCCCGCCTCGACCTGGTCGTCGCACTCGACCACGGCCATCTGCGGACACTGCGCCGCCTGGCGTCGACACCCGAGGACGCCGAGAAGGTGCGGCTGCTGCGTTCCTACGATGCCGGGGCCGCCGCCTCGGACCTGGAAGTCCCCGATCCGTACTACGGCGATCTGGGAGGCTTCGAGGAGTGCCTGAAGCTGGTCGAGGCGGCCTCCGACGGCCTTCTCGTATCCGTACGCGAAGCAGTGGAGGGACGGGTCGCATGACGGAGCGCTCAGCACTGGAGCCGGGAGACGGCACGCGGGCGGTCCGGGCGGGTCTGCCCGAACCGGTCAAGAACGAACCGACCCTGCCGGGGCCGGTGTTCGCCGCACACTTCCACTTGCCCGGCGATGTGTCGGGGCCCTATGCGTACGGCCGCGACGAGAACCCGACGTGGACGCATCTCGAGCGCGCCATCAACGAGTTGGAGGCTCCGGGGCGCTCCGGTGTGGAGACGCTGGCCTTCGCCTCCGGCATGGCGGCGATCTCCGCGGTCCTCTTCTCGCAGCTCCGCGCCGGTGACGCGGTGGTCCTGCCGGCCGACGGCTACCAGGTCTTCCCGCTCGTCCGCGAGCAACTCACGGCGTACGGAATCGAGGTGCGGACCGCACCGACCGGCGGTGACGCGCAGCTCGACGTGCTCGACGGGGCGCGCCTGCTGTGGCTGGAGACGCCGTCCAACCCCGGCCTCGACGTCTGCGACATCCGGCGCCTCGCCGACGCCGCCCACGCGCACGGGGCGCTCGTCGCGGTGGACAACACGCTCGCGACGCCGCTCGGGCAGCGCCCGTTGGAGCTCGGCGCGGACTTCGCGGTGGCCAGCGGCACCAAGCAGCTCACGGGTCACGGCGATGTCCTGCTCGGCTACGTCGCGTGCGCCGACGCCGAGTTGGTCGCCTCGGTGAAACGCTGGCGCAAGATCGTCGGGGCGATTCCGGGGCCGATGGAGGCCTGGCTCGCGCACCGGTCCCTCGCCACGCTCGAGCTGCGCGCCGAGCGGCAGAGCGCCAACGCACTGGCCGTGGCGCACGCCCTACTGGCACGCGCGGACGTCTCCAGGGTGCGCCATCCCGGTCTGCCCGACGATCCGTCCCACCGCGTCGCCGCAGGTCAGATGCGGCGCTTCGGCTGTGTGGTCGCCTTCGAGCTGCCCTCGCGCGTCCGGGCCGAGCGGTTCCTGGAAGCCCTGACCCTGGTGGACGACGCGACGAGCTTCGGCGGCGTACGGTCCACTGCCGAGCGGCGCGGGCGCTGGGGCGGGGATGCCGTCACCGAGGGCTTCATCCGCTTCTCAGCGGGCGCCGAGAACACCGAGGACCTGGTGGCGGACGTGCTGCGGGCGCTGGACGAGGCCCACGACGGGTGAGTTCACCACGCGGCCGGAACGGGCCCTAGGGTCCTTCTGACGGACCAGGCTGGATGCGGGAGGCCTCTCCATTCGGCTCCGCGAGCGGGGGCTGGTGCGTGCAGCTGCAAGGCGGAGGAGGGCGACAACGCGGAGCGTTGGCAACCGACGACAACGCAGCAGATGTGCGCACCAGGGCCCGCGACCCCAGCAAGATCCGTCAGAAGGGCCCTAGTACCGCGCTACGTACAACGGACGGTCCGAGCCTCCCCCCTCGTGGCTCGGACCGTCCCGGTTCTTGCGCGCGAAGAACCGCGCGCACAAGGCTAGTTGACTCTGTGTCAGTGTCCAATCACTGTAGCGACAGAGACCTATCGACTTATTTATAGTTGGGCGCGGCCGGGGGGTTGGGGAGGGAGACGTGCCGCGATGGATCTCGCCTTACTGCGCACCTTTGTGACGGTGCACCGCGCCGGTTCGTTCACCCGTGCCGCCGCTCTGCTCGGGCTGTCCCAACCGGCGGTCACCTCCCAGATCCGCACGCTGGAGCGGCAGCTGGGGCGCCCGCTCTTCCTGCGCCAGGCGCGCGGCGTGACGGCCACGACGATCGGCGACGAGCTGGCCCACAAGGCGGCTCCGCATCTCGACGCCCTCGTGGAGATAGCCGAAGCCGGGCTCGACGAGGAGTCCGCCGGGCGCACCCTGCACCTGGCCGGGCCCCCGGAGTTCACCGCGGAGCGCGCCCTGCCCGCGCTGACAGCCCTGCCCCGAGACAACGGGCAGAGCATCGCGTTGCGGGCGAGCTTCGGTACGGCCGAGGAAACCCTGGAAGGGCTGGCTGCGGGGCATCACGATCTGGCCATCGCGACGGCCCATCCACGCGGCGCCCTGCTCACGGCGACTCCGCTCTGCGACGAGGAGCACGTGCTGGCCGCCGCCCCCCGTTTGGCCGCCCGGATCGGCCCCGGCATGCTGCACCGCGACGCGGCGCCGTCCCTGGAGAAGTTCCCAGTGGTCGAGGTGCACGAGTCGTTGCCCCTGGTCAGCCGCTACTGGGCCGCCGTCTTCGACTCCCGGCCCGCCGTGTCCGCCACGGTCGTCGTGCCCGATCTGCGCGCCGTACTCGCCTGTGTGATCGCGGGTGCCGGACTCGCGGTCCTGCCGCGCTATCTGTGCGAGGAGAACTTGGAGCGTGGGCAGATCGTCGCCCTGCTCGACCCGCCCGTACCGCCACTGCGTACGTATTTCCTGGTGGTGCGCACCGGCACACTCGCCATGCCACACATCGCGCGGGCGCATGAGTGGCTGCTGCGCGCTGCCGTCGACTGGTCGTGAGCGGGCGCCGAGCGATGCGGGATGTTTCACGTGGAACCAGCCGGGCCACATTTCTCCCATGACCGTCCGACCCGTGGTCAAGCGCACCGCACGCGCCGTCCTGCTGGATGGCGACGACCTGATCCTGATCAAGCGGACCAAGCCCGGCGTCGATCCGTACTGGGTAACTCCCGGTGGCGGGGTCGAGCCGGAGGACACGACCGTCGTGGACGCCCTCCATCGCGAGGTGCACGAGGAACTCGGCGCCAAGATCATCGACGTGGTGCCCTGCTTCGTGGACACCGTCGAGCACATCGGCGAGGACGGCGGCGCGACCGGCGTGAAGGTCCAGCACTTCTTCGTCTGCCGACTGGAGTCGATGGACACCGACGAGCGGCACGGGCCCGAGATCGAGGACCCGTGCGGCGACTACGAGATCGTGCGGGTGCCGTTCACCCGCGTCGGCATCGCCTCGGTCCATCTGGTGCCGCTCTCGCTGCGTCACTACCTGGACGGCAACATCGAGGGGGTCCGTGCGATGCACGCACCCGATCTGGGCTGACACCTCGCTGTAGGAGGCATGTCGCGGTCTCAGTCCACCGCCGCGACCAGGTCCTCGACCGAATCGTGCCGGATGCGGCTGCCGGGGATACCGATGCGCCGCAAGGTGTCGATGCTGCTGCGGATCATGCCGGGCGGCCCGGAGAGATACGCGTCGTACTCGTTCCAGGGGCCGTACTCCCGTACCGCGTCCGGCAGCTGGAGGTGGGCCTGCTGGTCGACGATGGGGCGCACCGAGAGCCATGTGTGGCTCTGCGAGAGGCGCAGCATCGTGTCGATGTCGTACAGGTCGTGATTGGTGCGGGCGCCGTAGAACACCTCGACCGAGCGCTGGTGCCCGTGTTCGGCCACGTCCTCGACGAGCGCCTTGATGGGCGCGATGCCGGTGCCACCACCCAGGCAGAGCAGCCCGCTGTCCGTGGTGTGGTCGACGGTCATGGAGCCGGCGGGCGGGCCGAGGCGCAGCACGTCGCCGGGGCGGGCCCGGTGCACGAGGGCATTGGAGACCCAGCCCGCCGGGACCGCCTTCACGTGGAACGAGAGCAGCCCGTCCGAGCGGGGCGCTGACGCGAACGAGTAGTGCCGCCAGATCCGCGGCCACCAGGGTGTCTCCAGCGTCGTGTACTGACCGGCCAGGAACGGGTAGGGCTGATCGGGCCGTACGGTCACCACCGCGACATCGGGAGTGCGCAGGTCGTGCGACACGACCTCGGCCAGCCACCAGGCCGGTGCCCTCAGCTCGTCCTCGGCCGCCGCGTCGATCATGACCTGGGAGATCGTCGTGTACGTGCGGACCCAGGCGGCCTCGGTCTCCGCGTTCCACGTTGTGGTGGCGTACTGGGTGAGCGCGGCGATCAGGCACTCGCCGACGGCCGGGTAGTGGTCGGCCTGCGTGCCGTACTTTCGGTGCCCGCGGCCCAGATTCTTCAGGTACGCCACGAGGACGTCCTTGTTGTCGATGTGCTCGGCGGCGGTCAGCAGCGCCTTGAGGAGCCGGTCGCGCTGGGTGTCCATCGCCGCAGGGAAGAGCGGGCGCAGTTCGGGGTGCCGCACGAAGAGCAGCGCGTAGAAGTACGACGTGACTCTGTCCGCGACGGGGCCGATCTCCTCCATGGTGCGGCGGATGAGGATCGCGTCGGGGGAGGCATGGGGAGCGGTGCGTGCAGAGGCGGCCGTGGGGCCGGGTGCCTCTGCGGCGCGCGGCGGGGCGGGCGCTTGCGTCTGCTGTGTCGGCTGCGGCTGCTGCACGGCCGGTGCCTGGCGCGGCTCCGGTATTCGGTGCTCCTCCTGCGTCGCCTCCTGGCCGGAACCGGTGGTGGGCGGCTGCGGGGCCGGGGCCGTGCGCGGCGTGAACCAGCCCCCACCGTCCGAACCGGAATCGGCCGACGGCGTAGTGGTCGGAGCGTCCATGCTGTGCCTCGCCTCGAACATATTTCGGTCGGTCAACGTACTCCCGAGCTGTTCCGCACCCGGAAACGATGGGCTTTCCCCCGCGTGCCTCGACGACAATGCAGTCCACATTGAACACTGCATTCCGGACGGCTACTGACAAGTAAGGTGAGAGTGTGACATTGTCCGCAGTCCTCTCACCGCAGCCTGCCATCCGGTGTCATTGCCCAGAACGCAAAGCGGAAAGTGCAGGTCTTCGATCTCTCCGTCCCGTTAGGCTGCGTGGGCCTGCGCGCACCACGGGCTTCCCCTCGGCCTTCTTCGGCCACCCGGCGCGATCCGGACCCGACGATACCGGCCGCCTCGAAGTCGACAACCCCCTACCGGCATAACTGCGGATTAAGCGAACTCCGGCCACTTCGTAAATTCCTCAATTACCGGCCTCGGCGCGCCAATTCGCGCGTCCCGCGCCGTCGAGCGCGGGCGAGAGCCGCCCCCGGCGCCATGTTTCACGTGAAACTCCCGGCGCGGCCGAAAGCGCCGGGTCACTCTTCACAAAGCGGTGGACGCCGCGGGGCGAAGTCGGACAGCCTGACCTGCGTGTCGACACCTTCCCCCTCCAGCCAGCCCATCCGCCGCCTCACCCCGCGCGATGTCCTCGCTTGCGCCGACCTGTCCGAGAACCGGGGCTGGCCCCGTGAGGAACACAAGTGGCGGCTACTGCTCTCCGCCGGTACCGGCTACGGCATCGACGACCCCGACGGCGGTCTCGTCAGCGCGTGCGTAGTGACCGAGTACGGACCCCGCGAGCGGCCCGAACTCGGAGCGATCGGCATGGTTCTGGTCGCCGAGCAGCATGCACGGCAGGGCATCGGCAGGCGCCTGATGCGCCACGTCGTCGAGCGGGCGGGCACGACCCCGCTCACACTCCACGCGACGCCGTACGGGCGGCCGCTCTACGAGGAGTTGGGCTTCAAGGTCACAGGGCGGGCCGAAATGGTGCGCGGCCGCTTCGCCGCGGGCGGGTCCCTGCCTGTTGTCTCCACCCGCGCGGCCACAGCAGAGGACCTCCCCGCCATCCTCCGCCTGGACGCTGAGGTCTTCGGCCCGGACCGTACGCAGGTCATCACGCGACTTCCGGCCTTCGCGGACCAGTTGCGGGTGGCGGTGGACGAGGGGCCCAGTGGCGGGCTCATCGGCTTCGCGGCCGCCTGGCCCAACGAGGACACCCACGTCATCGGCCCGCTCATCGCCCGCGACACCGCGACGGCACAGGCCCTCGTGGCCTCGCTCGCGGCGGGCACGGACCGGCCGCTGCGCACCGACATCGACGTGCGCCACGAAGAGCTGCTGGCGTGGCTCAAGGAAAGTGGCCTCGATGCCGTCAGCCTCAACGCGGTGATGAGCTACGGGTCTTCAGGTCTGCCAGGCGACTGGACCCGCCGCTTCGCACCGCTGACCGTGGCCGCGGGCTGAGCAAGCGTCCGCCCCAAGTACCGCTGTGTTGCGGTGACTCGGGGCGGATGCGGCACGCACGTCCAGCTGTTACGCGAGGGCCTCCACGGCCGCGGTGGCGAAGCCGTGGTCCTGCTCGGGGGCGCCGCCACCGACACCGATGGCACCAATGAGCCGTCCGTCGCGGTGGACCGGCAGGCCGCCGGCGATGAACAGCAACGGCCGGTCCAGCGCGGTGGGCAGGGTGTGGAAGGGGCCCTCGGGCTTGACCAGGTCGACGAGGTCGGCGGTGGGGGCGTTCAGCTGGAGCGCGGTGTACGCCTTGCGCGTGCTGGTCTCGCCGGAGATGAGGACGGCGCGGTCGTCGCGGCGGAAGGCCAGGAGGTGCCCGCCCGCGTCGAGGACGGTGACGCTGACGGTGACTCCGGCCGCCTCGGCCGCGAGGTGAGCGGCGGCGACCAGGGTCTCGGCGTCCTGCGTGCTGAGTGGGGTGACGGCGGTGGTGCTCATGAGGTGATGCTCCTTGCGGGATGGTGCTGAGGGGGCTGTGGGGCGAGGGCGACATCGGGCCCCGCCTCCCGGGGCGTGGATCAGTGGCGGGCCGGCTCGGTACGCGGCTGCTCGGTGGCCGCGACGATCAGGCTCGGGGCGGACGTGCGGCGCTCGAGGGCCGCGGACAGCACGGCCAGGACGAGGGCTGCCGCGGCGAGCACGGCACCGACCCAGTTCGGGGAGGTATAGCCGAGGCCCGCGGCGATCACCATGCCGCCGAGCCAGGCGGAGAGGGCGTTGCCGAGGTTGAAGGCGCCGATGTTGACGGCCGAGGCGAGGGTCGGGGCGCCGGACGCCTGGTCGAGGACGCGCTTCTGCAGCGGTGGCACGGTCGCGAAGCCGAACGCGCCGATCAACACGATGGAGATCGCGGACAGCACCTGGTTGTGCGCGGTGACCGTGAACAGAGCGAGCACGAGGGCGAGCGCGCCAAGCGACACGTACAGCATGGGCATCAGGGCGCGGTCGGCAAACTTTCCGCCGACGAGGTTGCCGGCGACCATGCCGAGGCCGAAGAGGACCATGAGCCAGGTGACGGAGCCGTCCGCGAAGCCCGCGACGTGCGTCATCATCGGCGCGATGTAGGTGATGGCCGCGAAGACCCCGCCGAAGCCGAGCACGGTCATCGCCATGGCGAGCACGACCTGCACGTTCTTGAACGCGGCCAGCTCGTGACGCAGCCGCACACCTTCCGGCTTGGGCAGGTCGGGCACGAGCTTGGCGATGCCGACGAGGCCGATGACACCGAGTCCGGCGACGACCGTGAACGTCACGCGCCAGCCGACCGACTGGCCGATGTACGTGCCGAGCGGGACACCGACGACGTTCGCGACGGTCAGGCCCGTAAACATCATGGCGATCGCTCCGGCCTTCTTCTCCGGTGCCACCAGCTCGGCCGCGACGACCGAGCCGATGCCGAAGAACGCACCGTGGGCGAGCGAGGCGACCACGCGGCCGATCAGCATGACGGCGAAGACGGGCGCGACGGCGGAGAGCAGGTTGCCGACGATGAAGAAGCCGAGCAGCAGCATCAGCATCCGCTTGCGCGGGATGCGCGTGCCCAGGGCGGTCATCAGCGGGGCGCCGAACATCACGCCGAGCGCGTAGCCGGTCACCAGAAAGCCGGCCGTGGGGATGGAGACGCCGAAGTCACCCGCGACCTCTGGGAGCAATCCCATGATCACGAATTCCGTGGTTCCGATACCGAAGGCCCCGATCGCGAGGGCGAGAAGCGCGAGAGGCATGGAGGGACCCCTTCCAGACTGTTGCGGGTGCGCTTTACGAGACCTCACAATAATTGCAGACGCTGGTTAATTGCAAACGCGGGCTACCCCGGTCATCGACTACCCTGGGCTGAGCCGCTCCGGGACGGAGGAATCACGAACCATGACCGCCACAGACCCCGCACTGACCGCCCTTTCTCAGGGCTGGTGCGCGCTTTCGCTGTTGCACGGGCAAATCGAGTCCCACATCGAGCGCGCACTGCAGGCCCGACACGGGCTGAGCGTGCGCGAGTATTCGCTGCTTGACGTCCTCGGCCGTCAGCACGACGGGGAGGGCGGCCACCTCCAGATGAAGCAGGTGGCCGACGCCGTCGTCCTGAGCCAGAGCGCGACCACGCGCCTCGTCACGCGGCTCGAGGAACGCGGCCTGCTCGCCCGCTATCTGTGCCCGACCGACCGTCGGGGCATCTACACGAACGTCTCCGAAGCCGGGTTCAAGCTCCTCGAAGAGGCCCGCCCCACGAACTCCACGGCGCTGCGGGAAGCCCTCGACGCCGCGGCCGAGAACCCGGACCTCGTTCCTCTGGTCAAAGCGGTCGAGGGGCTGCACGCCGTCGCCTGACCGGGGCCGAACACAGTCGGCGGAAGGCCCCGCATAGGCTGCGGTCCATGGGAGATCTTGAGATCAGGCCCGCCGCGGCCGAGGACATTCCGGAGATTGTCGCCATGCTGGCGGACGACCCGCTGGGCGCCCAGCGGGAGTCCCCGGAGGACCTGACGCCGTATCTCACCGCGCACGCACGCCTGACGGCCGACGCGAACCAGCACCTCGTCGTCGCCGCGCGCGGGGGCCACGTCGTCGGCACACTGCAACTCAGCATCATCCCCGGGCTCTCCCGGAAGGGCTCCACCCGCTCGATCATCGAGGCCGTCCGCATCCACGCGGACGAGCGTGGCAGCGGCCTCGGCACGCAGCTCATCGAGTGGGCCGTCGACGAGTCCCGGCGCCAGGGCTGCCAGTTGGTACAGCTGACCTCCGATGCCACGCGTACCGATGCCCATCGCTTCTATGAGCGACTGGGCTTTGTGGGCTCGCACATGGGATTCAAGCTGCAGCTGTGACGGAGGAGTCGCGCGGTCGGCGTTTCACGGTCGGCTGTTTCACGTGAAACAGCCGACCGACAGAGCTGGGTGTCACCGCGGAATGCCCCGCCACCCCTCCGGATCCACTCCACCAGGAACCGGCCCGTCCGCCGGGTACGGCTCCCGCGTGAAGACGAAGGAACCGAGGTCCAGGTGGCTCACCGCCCCGTCGTCCCGCCGGACGGCCCGGAGCAGCTCTCCGGCGTAGTAGCCATCCAGCCCGGTCCAGGTGCCGTCTCCGTTCGACCGGAACCGGGAGCGTCGTCCGCCCCCGGCCGCCGGACCCATCTCCACACCGCCGTCGGCCGCCAAGCGCAGCACCACGGCCTGTGTCCCCCAATACCAGGGCCCCACCAGCTCCAGTTCGGACGCCTCTACTTCGGGGAGCGGCCGCCACGGCTCGGGCAAGCTCGGCTCGGCCTCGGCGACGATCGCCATCAGTTCGGCGGCCAGCGTCCCCGCGGGCACCCCCGTCGTGCAGTTGGCGAGGGCCACCGCCACGAGCCCCTCCTCCTCGCACAACCACAGCCCCGCCACGAACCCCGGCAGCGAGCCCGTGTGCCCGGCCAGGGTGCGTCCTCCGCCCCGCACCACCTGCATGCCGAGCCCGTACGAGGATCCCCAGTCGCCCGGCACCGTCGGCGCGGCGGGAGTCCGCAGCTCCCGGACGGAGTCCGCACTCAGCACCCGGTCGTCTCCGCCCATGAGGAAGGAGGCAAAGACGGCCAAATCCCGCGTGGTGGACCACAGTTGACCAGCAGGGGCCATCAAGCCCAGGTCCTCGCTCGGCTCCGGCAGCAGCACATCCGCGTACGGGTGCACGGCCCAGCCCCCGGCGTGCGGCTGCTGTGGCTGGACGCTGGTGCGGGTCAGACCCAGCGGTTCGAGAATCTCGTCGCGCAGGGCCTTCTCCCAGGACACCCCGCGCACCGCCTCGACCAGGGCGCCCAGCAGCGTATAGCCGGGATTGGAGTAGTGGTGGCGGCGGCCGACGGGGTGCCGGAAAGGCTGCTCGCCGAGGACGTCCGCGAGGGTCGGGCGCCGGCTCGCGGGGCTCCGCTCCCACCATTCCCCCGGCGTCTCGGCCGCCAACCCGCCGGTGTGGGCGAGCAGTTCGGCGACGGTGACCGTGCCGGCACCGGTGTCGGGCAGATACTTCTCCAGCGGGTCCGCCAGATCGAGCAGCCCTTCATCGCGCAGTCGCAGCACCAGTACGGCCGTGAATGTCTTGGTGATCGAACCGATCCGGTACTGCACGTGCTCGTCCGGCCCGTGCCCGTCCACCGAGGTACGCGATCCGGTCCACACCAATTCGCCGTCCCGCGCGACCGCGGCCACGAGTGAGGGCGCCCGCCCTTCGCTCTGGGCCACGGCGATGCGGTGCAAGAGGGCGCGACGCGTGGTGGGCAACAACACTTCCGGGGATGTCGTCATGGGCCCAGTCCATCCTGACCGACGACCGGCGTCGAGCGGTTTTCACCGGAGGCTGATCTGTGCCGCCGACCGTCTCCTGGTCAGGTCTGCGCCATGTCCACGAAGCGCGAGTAGTGGCCCTGGAAGGCGACGGTGATCGTGGCCGTCGGACCGTTACGGTGCTTGCCGACGATGATGTCCGCCTCGCCCGCGCGCGGCGACTCCTTCTCGTACGCGTCCTCACGGTGCAGAAGGATGACCATGTCCGCGTCCTGCTCGATGGAGCCGGACTCACGCAGGTCGGACACCATCGGCTTCTTGTCCGTCCGCTGCTCGGGGCCACGGTTCAGCTGGGACAGCGCGATCACCGGCAGCTCCAGCTCCTTGGCCAGCAGCTTCAGGTTTCGGGACATGTCCGAGACCTCCTGCTGTCGGCTCTCGGAGCGCTTCGAGCCACCGGCCTGCATCAGCTGCAGATAGTCGATGATCACGAGCTTGATGTCGTTGCGCTGCTTGAGCCGGCGGCACTTCGCGCGGATCTCCATCATCGACAGGTTCGGGGAGTCGTCGATGTACAGCGGCGCGGCCGAGACCTCGGGCATCCGGCGCGCGAGCCTCGTCCAGTCCTCGTCCGTCATCGTGCCGGAGCGCATGTGGTGCAGGGCCACTCGCGCCTCGGCCGACAGCAGGCGCATCGCGATCTCGTTGCGCCCCATTTCGAGGGAGAAGATGACGCTCGGCAGGTTGTTCTTGATCGACGCGGCGCGCGCGAAGTCCAGCGCCAGCGTGGACTTACCCATGGCGGGGCGGGCCGCGATGACGATCATCTGGCCCGGGTGCAGACCGTTGGTGAGCGAGTCGAAGTCGGTGAAGCCGGTCGGCACACCGGTCATCTCGCCGCTGCGCGAACCGATCGCCTCGATCTCGTCGAGCGCGCCCTCCATGATGTCGCCGAGCGGGAGGTAGTCCTCGCTGGTGCGCTGCTCGGTGACCGCGTAGACCTCGGCCTGCGCCCTGTTGACGATCTCGTCGACGTCGTCGTCGCCCGCGTATCCCATCTGCGTGATCCGCGTGCCCGCCTCGACGAGACGGCGCAGTACGGCGCGCTCGTGGACGATCTCCGCGTAGTATTCGGCGTTCGCCGCCGTCGGGACCGTCTGCACGAGGGTGTGCAGATACGATGCGCCACCGACCTTGTTGATCTCGCCGCGCTTGGTCAGTTCCGCGGCGATGGTGATCGGGTCGGCGGGCTCGCCCTTGGCGTAGACGTCGAGGATCGCCTGAAAGATCGTTTCGTGGGCCGGCTTGTAGAAGTCCGCCCCCTTGATGACCTCCACGACGTCGGCGATCGCGTCCTTCGACAGGAGCATGCCACCGAGCACGGACTGCTCGGCGTCCAGATCCTGCGGCGGAACGCGCTCGAAGGTGGCAGGGCCCTCGTCCCAGCCGCCACCACCCTCGCTGCCCCGCTCGTGCTGGTCGCCCTGGCCTCGGCCGGCACCCCGGAACGGCCGGGAAGCGGGCAGACGATCGCTGGGACCGTCGTCGGCCCAGGGGTCGTCCAATGGCTCGGAGATACTCACCGGGCCGCCTCCTCCCGTCCGCCGAGCGGACCTCGCCGTACCCCTCATTCCTACGGCACGACACTGACAAATCAGAGGCCCAACTCCGCTTATGACGCGTCGGAATTGTGAGGTTTCCGAGGTCGCGGGACACGGTGGGCGCCGCACCACGGTAGGCCTGTGGGCACCGTCAGCCAATCTGGTTATCCACAGGCCATGTGGATGACCGGCCCCTCGCTGTGGAGAACCTGGCAAAACCTGTGCACGACACGGTGGACAGGCCTGTGAACAAGCCCTCAGGCTATTCCATACATAGGGCCTGACCTGCTGTTTTCCCATCCACCGGCTGTGCAGAAGAAAAACTTTCCCAGTCGGCCCAAGATCTCCGTCGGCCCCGCCCCGCGACACGCGGAAGACTGTCGTAAGTAAGGGTCATTCACGGATTGCATCTCTTACCTGTGGAAGATTAGATTGGTGCCCATGACACAGGCTCCCGCGACGCCCAAAGCCGCCCGACGGCGGCACGACCGAGAGATCGTCGCTCTCGCCGTTCCCGCCTTTGGCGCACTCGTCGCTGAGCCTCTTTTCCTCATGGCCGACAGCGCCATCGTCGGCCATCTCGGCACCTCGCAGCTCGCGGGACTCGCCGTCGCCTCGGCCCTGCTGCAGACCGCGGTCAGCATCTTCGTCTTCCTCGCCTACGCGACCACCGCGGCGGTTGCGCGACGTGTCGGCTCCGGTGATCTGAAGTCCGCCATCCAGCAAGGTATGGACGGCATCTGGCTCGCCCTGTTCCTCGGGGCCGTGGTCGTCGCGGTCGCCCTGCCCGCGGCCCCGGCGCTGGTCGAACTCTTCGGCGCCTCCGACACCGCGACGCCCTACGCGATCACCTACCTGCGCATCTCCTCGCTCGGCATTCCCCCGATGCTCATCGTCCTCGCCGCCACCGGCGTGCTGCGCGGGCTGCAGAACACCAAGACCCCTCTGTATGTGGCGGTCGCCGGCTTCATCGCCAACGCGGGGCTCAACGTCGCGCTCGTCTACGGTGCCGGCCTGGGCATCGCGGGTTCGGCCTGGGGCACCGTCATCGCCCAGGTCGGAATGGCCGCCGTCTACCTCGTCGTCGTGATCCGTGGCGCCCGCCGCCACGGAGCTTCACTGCGTCCGGACGCGGCCGGCATCAGGGCCTGCGCCCAGGCGGGCGCTCCACTTCTCGTCCGTACGATCTCGCTCCGGGCGATCCTGATGATCGCGACGGCCGTCGCGGCCCGGCTCGGCGATGCCGATGTGGCCGCTCACCAGATCATCCTGTCCCTGTGGAGCCTGACCGCCTTCGCCCTCGACGCCATCGCCATCGCCGGCCAGGCGATCATCGGCCGCTATCTCGGAGCGGATGACGCTCCAGGCGCGCGGGCCGTCTGCCGCCGGATGGTGGAGTGGGGGATCGCAGCGGGGGTCGTCCTGGGCGTACTGATCGTCTTTGCCAGGCCACTGTTCGTCCCGCTGTTCACGAGCGATCAGCTCGTACAGGACGCCGCCCTGCCCGCGCTCATCGTCGTCGCGCTGTCCCAGCCCGTATGCGGAATCGTCTACGTCCTCGACGGCGTCCTCATGGGCGCGGGCGACGGGCCCTATCTTGCCTGGGCCATGCTGGTCACGTTTGCCGTCTTCACGCCGGTGGCGCTCCTGGTCCCCGTGTTCGGCGGTGGTCTCACGGCAGTGTGGGGAGCGATGGCGCTGATGATGACGGTGCGCATGATCACGCTCTGGATCCGCTACCGCTCGGGACGCTGGGCCGTGACGGGCGCGACACGCTGACTCCGAGCGGGCTGTTTCACGTGAAACCGTGCCAGCGAACCCGTTTCACGTGAAACGCAGACAGCAAGCATGTGGGGCCGCACCCCGAAGGGTGCGGCCCCACATTCGCTTCAGCGCTGCTCAGGGCAGTGCTCAGGCAGAGACGACCTCGATGTTGACCTTGGCGGCAACCTCGGGGTGCAGACGCACGGAGGCCTCGTGGCCACCGAGCGACTTGATCGGCGAGCCCAGCTCGACACGACGCTTGTCGACCTTCGGGCCACCGGCAGCCTCGATCGCCGAAGCGACGTCAGCCGGGGTGACGGAACCGAAGAGACGACCGGCGTCGCCGGAGCGGACGGCCAGACGGACCGCGGTGCCCTCGAGCTTGGCCTTGATCTCGTTGGCCTGCTCGATGGTGGCGATCTCGTGGATCTTGCGGGCGCGGCGGATCTGCGCCACGTCCTGCTCGCCACCCTTGGTCCAGCGGATCGCAAAGTTCCGCGGGATCAGGTAGTTACGGGCGTACCCGTCCTTGACGTCGACGACCTCGCCGGCGGTGCCGAGGCCAGAGACCTCGTGGGTCAGGATGATCTTCATGTTTCGGTCACCCTTTCCTTATCGCGCGGTGGACGTGTAGGGCAGCAGCGCCATCTCACGGCTGTTCTTGACGGCCGTGGCGACGTCACGCTGGTGCTGCGTGCAGTTGCCGGTCACGCGGCGGGCACGGATCTTGCCGCGGTCGGAAATGAACTTCCGCAGCATGTTCGTGTCCTTGTAGTCCACGTACGTGACCTTGTCCTTGCAGAACGCGCAGACCTTCTTCTTAGGCTTGCGCACAGGCGGCTTCGCCATGGTGTTTCTCCTGTGTGATCAAGAAGTGTGGGGTGCGAACCCAGCCCTGTCAGGGAGTGATCCCTAGAAGGGGGGCTCGTCCGAGTAGCCGCCGCCGGAGCCGCCGGAGCTTCCGCCCCAGCCGCCACCGCCGCCGCCTTGCTGGCCGCCGCCGGCTGGCGCACCGGTCGCCCAGGGGTCGTTGGCCGGGGCTCCGCCCTGGCCACCTCCCTGGCCGCCCTGCTGACCGCCGGGGCCGCCGCCCCAGCCGCCACCGCCGCCGCCCTGCTGGCCGCCGCCGAATCCGCCGCCGCCACCCTGGCCACCACGACCGGGGGTCTTGGTGACCTTGGCGGTGGCGTAGCGCAGCGAGGGGCCGATCTCGTCGACCTCGAGCTCCACGACCGTCCGCTTCTCGCCCTGCTGGGTCTCGTACGAACGCTGCCGCAGTCGTCCCTGAGCGACGACGCGCATGCCGCGCGTCAGCGACTCGGCGACGTTTTCCGCGGCCTGACGCCAGATCGACGCGCGGAGGAACAGCGCATCGCCGTCCTTCCACTCATTGGTCTGGCGGTCGAACGTCCGGGGCGTCGACGCGATCGTGAAGTTCGCGACGGCCGCACCGGACGGGGTGAAGCGCAGCTCGGGGTCGTCGGTCAGGTTTCCGACGACGGTGATAACGGTCTCGCCTGCCATGGGGGAACCTCTCGGCGGGTTTGCTGCTGGCTGCTTGCTGCTACTCGGATCCCGAGTACCGCTGAACTAGGAAGTTCAGTGGGTCTCGGGACGGAGGACCTTGGTCCGGAGGACCGACTCGTTCAGGTTCATCTGGCGGTCGAGCTCCTTGACGACCGCAGGCTCAGCCTGCAGGTCGATGACCGAGTAGATGCCCTCGGGCTTCTTCTTGATCTCGTACGAGAGCCGACGACGGCCCCAGGTGTCGACCTTCTCCACCTTGCCGTCGCCCTCACGGACAACAGACATGAAGTTCTCGATCAGGGGGGCGACAGCGCGCTCCTCCAGATCGGGGTCGAGGATGACCATCACCTCGTAGTGACGCATGTAGAACCCACCTCCTTTGGACTCAGCGGCCACGGTCGTTCCGTGGCAGGAGGGTTGTTATGCGTGAGCAACGGTATCGGCCACCACTGACAATCGGGTCCGACGAGCGGATCCGCGCTGATCAGAGGAGTGCCCCCTGGTCGGGGGCATGAACAGACACCGGTGCAGACCGTACAGACTACCCGCACCTCTGCTTCCGGTTGAAATCCGGCAGCCAATGGCCGCAATCTGTACACATCGGGTGTGTACGGCGCTACAGTGCGCCGCTTCCGCAGGAGGTGCCCCATGGCACAAGTAATGCGTCCGAACAGCACCGCTTCCTCATCCCTTTTTGCCACGGACGGCAGGCCCCATCCGCTGCCGGACACCCTGCTCGGGGTGACCGTGGTGCTCGGAGCGATCGCGATCATCACGTCGATCTGGCCCGGGCTTCATCTCCTCAGCTCCTGGGCAGGGCTCGTCGGCATCCTGACCGGGGCCTACGGCCAGTTCGTCTCCGAGACGACCCGGGAACGATTCGGGCTGATCCTGGGCCTGGGAGCGTCAGCCGTCGGCTTCTTCATCGGCATGGCACACGGAGGTCTCTTCGGCGGGCTCCTCGGCTGAGACCGCCCCCTCGGAAGCTGCCGCGGGGCCGCCTTCACCACCGACCTCCCATACGGCCGGTCGGGGCGCTCACAGGGCGCAGTAGGCTTCGGCGCGAGAGCCGGAGCCCCTGTACCCATGGGGACACACCAGCCCGAGGAGCGCCCCGAATGAGCCTGACCCTGAGGACCATCAGCCGAGAGCAGCATCTGGCGTACATCCAGAGCCTGCCGTCGGCCAGCCACATGCAGGTCCCCGCATGGGCAGACGTAAAGGCGGAATGGCGCTCCGAGCACCTGGGCTGGTTCGACGAGCGCACCGGCGAAATGGTCGGTGCGGGCCTGGTGCTGTACCGCCAGCTCCCCAAGATCAAGCGCTATCTCGCGTATCTGCCCGAGGGCCCGGTCATCAACTGGTACGCGCCGAACCTCGAAGAGTGGCTGCGCCCGATGCTCGCGCATCTGAAGCAGCAGGGCGCCTTCTCCGTGAAGATGGGCCCGCCGGTCATCATTCGCCGCTGGGACGCGCCTTCCATCAAGAAGGGCATACAGGACGCGGATGTGAAGCGCCTGCGCGACATCGAGGCGGACCACATCGAGCCGCGCGCCTTCGAGGTCGCCGACAAGCTCCGCCGCATGGGCTGGCAGCAGGGCGAGGACGGCGGCGCCGGCTTCGGCGACGTACAGCCGCGCTATGTCTTCCAGGTGCCGCTCGCGAACCGCTCCCTCGAAGAGGTGCACAAGCAGTTCAACCAGCTGTGGCGACGCAACATCAAGAAGGCCGAGAAGGCCGGCGTCGAGGTCGTCCAGGGCGGCTACCAGGACCTCGCCGAGTGGCAGCGCCTGTACGAGATCACGGCCACCCGCGACCACTTCCGGCCGCGCCCGCTGTCGTACTTCCAGCGCATGTGGACGGCCCTCAACACCGAGGACCCCAACCGGATGCGGCTCTACTTCGCGCGGCACAACGGCGTGAACCTCGCGGCGGCCACCATGCTCGTCGTGGGCGGGCACGTCTGGTACTCCTACGGCGCTTCCGACAACATCGGCCGCGAGGTGCGCCCGTCCAATGCCATGCAGTGGCGGATGCTGCGCGACGCCTACGCGCTCGGCGCCACCGTCTACGACCTGCGCGGCATCTCCGACTCGCTGGACGAGACCGATCACCTCTTCGGCCTGATCCAGTTCAAGGTCGGTACGGGCGGCCAGGCGGCCGAATATCTGGGCGAGTGGGACTTCCCGCTCAACAAGCTGCTGCACAAGGCGCTCGACATCTACATGTCGCGGCGCTGAGCGCCCGGCACAATCTGACCTAGCTCCGCACTCTCCACGAAAGGTTCCGGGACCGGCCATGGCGCTCACGCTCTACGTCGACACCGCGCGCTGGCGGGCACACCACAAGCAGGTGCTCGAGCAGTTTCCGGGGCTCGTCCCCGTCTGCAAGGGCAACGGATACGGCTTCGGTCACGAACGGCTGGCGGAGGAAGCGACTCGTTTCGGTACCGACGTCCTTGCCGTCGGCACCACGTACGAGGCCGCCCGGATCAAGGACTGCTTCAGCGGTGACCTGCTGGTCCTGACGCCGTTCCGGCGCGGCGAGGAGCCGGTTCCGCTGCCCGACCGCGTCATCCGCTCCGTCTCCTCCGTCGACGGCGTGCACGGCCTCGTCGGCGCCCGCGTCGTCATCGAGGTCATGTCCTCGATGAAGCGGCACGGCGTCACCGAGCAAGACCTGCCGCAGCTCGCGCACGCCATACAGGACGTGCGCCTCGAGGGCTTCGCGATCCACCTGCCTCTCGACCGCACCGACGGCACGGACGCCGTCGAGGAGGTCATCGGCTGGATGGACCGGCTGCGCGCGGCCCGCCTTCCGCTGCACACCATGTTCGTCAGCCACCTGAAGGCAGACGAACTGGCGCGTCTGCAGCAGCAGTTCCCGCAGACGCGCTTCCGTGCGCGCATCGGTACGCGGCTGTGGCTGGGCGACCACGAAGCGACCGAGTACCGCGGCGCCGTCCTCGACGTCACGCGCGTGACGAAGGGCGACCGGTTCGGCTACCGCCAGCAGAAGGCCCCCTCCGACGGCTGGCTGGTGGTCGTGGCGGGCGGTACGTCGCACGGTGTGGGCCTGGAGGCCCCGAAGGCCGTGCACGGCGTCATGCCGCGCGCCAAGGGCGTCGCACGGGCCGGTCTGGCGACGGTGAACCGGAACCTGGCGCCGTTCGTCTGGGCGGGCAAGCAGCGTTGGTTCGCCGAGCCGCCGCACATGCAGGTGTCGATCCTGTTCGTGCCGTCCGACGCCCCCGAGCCGCAGGTCGGCGAGGAACTGGTGGCCCATCTTCGGCACACCACCACGCAGTTCGACCGGATCGTGGATCGCTGACCACTGAACGCGCCTCTACGTAGGACATACGAAAGCGGGTCGGGCCCATGAGGTGCCCGACCCGCTTTTCGTGCCTCCAGCGAGGGTGTTCGCTCAGAGCGAACTCCCCGGCGTTCGACCCCAGTCGACCGCCGCCGGTTCCTCCGAGGTACGGGCGGCGTGCCGGTGCCGCCGCGGGCGAGCCGCCTGCCCCAGTACGAAGACGTCCTTGGCGCCGTCCAGCACACCGCCCGTGGGGTCGTCCTCCCCGGAGCGTCGCACCACGTCCCGCTCGGGCAGCCAGATGTCCCGCACGATGACCGCGCAGAGGTAGAGCGTGCCCAACAGGTGCGCCGCGACGACCAGTTGATATCCGTCCTCGGGTAGCCCCTGATGCTTGTCCCCGCTCGTCGTGTACGCGAGGTACAGCCAGATCCCCAGGAAGTACGCGACCTCGCACGCCTGCCAGACCAGGAAGTCCCGCCACTTGGGGCGCGCCAGCGCGGCGAGCGGGATCAGCCACAGGACGTACTGCGGTGAGTAGACCTTGTTGGTGAGGATGAAGGCCGCGACCACCAGGAACGCGAGCTGTGAGAAGCGCGGTCGCCGGGGCGCGGTGAGTGTCAGCGCCGCGACGCCCAGACAAGCGAACACCATCAGCGTCGTGGCCAGGGTGTTGACGACGTTGGTGTCGAGGGGCGTGTCCCGGTGCTGGGAAATGATCAGCCAGAAGGAGCCGAAGTCGACTCCGCGCTCCTGGCTGAACGTGTAGAACTTCGACCAGCCCTCGGGCGCCAGCATCATCACCGGCAGGTTCACGGCCAGCCACGAGACGGCGGCGCCAAGGGTCGCCCTGCCGAACTCCCGCCACCGGCCGGCCCGCCAGCACAGCACGAAGAGCGGTCCGAGCAGCAGCACGGGGTACAGCTTGGCGGCCGTCGCAAGGCCGAGCAGCACGCCGAAGGCGAAGGCCCTGCTCCGCGACCACATCAGCATCGCGGCCGCTGTGAGCGCCACCGCGAAGAGGTCCCAGTTGATGGTGGCGGTCAGCGCGAAGGCGGGCGCCAGTGCGACCAGCAGGCCGTCCCAGGGGCGCCTGCGATGGGTGCGGGTGACGCACACGGCGATCACCGCCGCGCAGATCATCATTATCCCGGCGTTGACCATCCAGTACACCTGCTCCTGGTGCTGAATGGAGCCGCTGCCCGGCGTCAGCCACGCGGCGACCTCCATGAACACACCGGTGAGCACCGGGTATTCGAGGTAGTCCATGTCGCCGGAGAGCTTGTCGAAGTACGGCACGAGGCCATCGGCGAATCCGCGTCCCTGGTACAGGTGCGGGATGTCCGAGTAACAGGCGTGTGTGTACTGGGAGCTGGTGCCGTAGAACCAGGCGCCGTCGTAGCAGGGGAACTTCTGGACCATGCCGAGCGCGAACATGCCGAGCATGACGAGTGCGATCACCCGTGCGGGCGTCCACCACGAGATCCCGAGCAGGGCCCGTCGCCCGATGGGCCCGCCGATGAACCCGCTGCCAACGGCGGCGACCTCGTCCTCTCTGGTCGGCCGTACCTGCTCCGGATCCGGATCCCCTTCCGGCTGCTGCGGATTCGCGCTCGTCGTCTCTGCACTGGGCATGCGGCACATCCTGCCGTACGAGGCTGAGAACGGGGCGAGGGCCGCCACACCCGGTGGGTGTGACGGCCCTCGCTTGCCGTGGAACACGCAGAGTTTCACGTGAAACACGGTGCGTTGAAGCCGGTTCGGCTACTGGTTCGGGCCTCCGAAGATGCCGCCACCGTTTCCATTGCCCGGGCCTCCGGTGTCGTCGGTACTCCCGTCGCTCGGCGTCGACGACGCTCCGCCGTCGGTCGCGCCTCCGGTGTCCGTACCCCCGGTGGCGCCACCGTCCTCGTTCTTGCAGGCCCAGTCCCAGTCGCTGCACGTCTCCGAGGGCGACGGGGACGGCGGCGCAGTCTCGCTGGTCGACGGGGACGGCGAGGCGGTCTCCGACGGGGTCACCGTGGCCGACGGGGTCGGCGTGGGGCTCGGGGTCGCGCCCACGAGCTCCCCGATGGGCTCCGGCACCGGGAACGGCTCGTTCGGCTGGCCCTTCAGAGCCTGCGTCATGTAGTCGTGCCAGATCTCGGACGGGAACGACGCACCGTGGATCTTCTCCTGACCACCGGTGCCGTACATCTCAAGGAACTTGCGGTTGTGGGACTTCTCGTTGTCGTCCATCCGGTACATCGTGATCGCGGTGGACAACTGCTTGGTGTAGCCGACGAACCAGGCCGACTTGTTGCCGTCGGTGGTACCGGTCTTGCCGGCCACGTCGCGGCCCGGCAGCCGCGCCGCCGTACCGGTGCCCTTGTCGACGACGGTCTTGAGAACGTCGGTCACGTTGTCGGCGACCTTCGTGTCGAAGGCGCGCACGGGCTTGGCCTCGTGCCGGAAGACGTTCTCGCCCTCACGGTCGACGGATGTCACCGAGTACGGGTCGTTCTGCTGACCACTGGTCGCGAACGTGCCATAGGCGCCCGCCATACGGATCGCACTCGGGTCGGACGTACCGAGGGAGAACGAGGGGTAGTTGGAGTCGGCGAAGCTGTCGTCCAGGATGCCGGCCCGCTTCGCGGCGCCGCGCACCTTGTCCAGACCCACGTCCATGCCCAGCTGCACATAGGCCGAGTTCACGGACTCGCGCATGGCCTCGCGTAGATCGATCTGGTAGCTCGGCTTGTTGTACGACTGCTTACCGTCGTTGGTCTGGTTCCACTGCTTGCCCTTCTCATTCGTCCAGATGTCCCCCTTCCAGTCCTTGATCTTGAGCCCGTTCTTGCCGCTGTACAGACTCTTGGGGGAGACGATCGTGCGCTGGCTCGCGTCCTGGACCTCGGGCCCCTGCGGGTTCCTGACTCCGTCCCTGAAGGCAGCCGCGAGGACGAAGGGCTTGAAGGTCGAGCCGACCTGGGCGCCGGTGACATCAGCGTTGTTGGTGAAGTGCTTCGTGGCGTCCTCACCGCCGTAGATCGCCTCGATCGCGCCGGTCTTGGGGCTGACGGAGGCTCCACCGAACTGGACATGCCGGTCCACGTACTTCCCGTTGACCTTGCGGTTCTTCTGGAGGTTCTCCTTGCGAACCTTCTTCACGGCGTCCTCGAGCTTCTTCACCTTGTTCTTGTTGAACGTGGTGTGGATCTCGTAGCCGCCCTTCTGCAGGTCGTCCTCGGTGATCTCGCCATTGCTGTTCTTGACGGCATTCGACTTGGCGAGGTCGACGAGATAGCCGGTCTGACCGCCGAGCTGGGCGTTGGCGCGCGGGCTCGCCAGCTTGGGGAAACTCTTGAACTGGGCTCGCCGGCTCTGGCTCAGATGCCCGTCCTTGACCTCTTCGCCGAGGATCCACGACCAACGCTTCGTGGCGCGCGCCTGGTTCTTCTGCGGCGTCGCGTTGACCGGGTCGATGCCGGGCGCTCCCGCCGGGTCGTAGTACGTCGAGCCCTTGAGCACAGACGCGAGGAACGCGGTCTGGCTCGCGTCGAGCTTCGTGGCGTCCTCACCGAAGTAGGTGCGGGCTGCGGCCTGGATGCCGTAGGCGCCGCGCCCGTAGTACGCCGAGTTCAGATAGCCGGCCATGACATCGTCCTTGTCGACGGTCCGACCGACCTTTATGGAGACGAACAACTCCTTGAACTTACGGGTCACCGTCTGGGACTGGTCGTCCAGCATCGCGTTCTTCACGTACTGCTGGGTGATGGTCGAGCCGCCCTGCGTCTCGCCGCCCTTGGCCATGTTGAACACGGCACGGGCGATACCCATCGGGTCGACGCCCTTGTCCGTCTCGAACGTCTTGTTCTCCGCCGACATGACGGCGTAGCGCATGGACTTCGGGATGTCCTCGTACTTGATGATCTGCCGGTTGGTCTCGCCACCGGTGGCGACCATCTGCGATCCGTCGGACCAGTAGTAGACGTTGTTCTGCGCCGTCGCAGTCTTGGCCGGGTCGGGCACACCCACCAGCGCGTACGCGATGCCGGCCGCGACCATCATGCTGCCGAACAAGCCGACGCACATGCCGGTCACCAGGCGCCAGGAGGGCACCCAGCGGCGCCAGCCGTGCTTGTACGCGCGCGGGTAGTCGACGAACCTCTTCTTCTCCGGGCCACCGTGCCCCGCACCGTACGGGCCGCCAGGACCGCCTCCACCGGGGCCGCCACCACCGCGGCGGCCACCGCCACCGCCACCGGCGCCATCGGCTGACCTGCGCCGACCGCCGCGCTGGGCCGCCTTACGGGCTTCGGCACGTCCGCCCCAGGGGCGTTCCGCCTCCGGGCTCCCATACGGGCCCGTTGAGCTCGGGGGGTCGTGGGAAGCGGCGGGCGAGGGGGAGCCTCCACGCGGTGCCGCGCGGCGGCCCGATGGTGCTCCGGATGCTCCGCGACGGGCCGCGGCGCGCCCACCGCCCTGCGGCTGCGGCGGTTTGCGACGGTGCTCGCTCATCGAACGACTACTCCTCGGGCAGGCGCGAGGTCGCGCGCCTGGAAACGGCGTCGGGTTTCCGGTCCCCCCGGAGTACGGATGCGCCCCTCTCGGCACTCACCCGCACTACACCAGGGACAACGACGCTCACGTGCGTCACTCGGTTCCCGGTGGTCTGCATGGCGGACAGACTACGCACCGTCAAAACCCTCCTAGGGCCGAACTTCACCCCAAATCAGGCAACTCGATTCCTACGAATCGGTGATGTGACGCCGTTCACCGTGATCGCACTTGCCGCAGCCGAGGAGCAGTTCTATCGTCTAGATGTATCGAGTCGATACATCAGCTCGGCATAAAGAGTCGATACAAGGGCCCGCGGCAGGGAGGAGACGACGATGAGCCGACGTTCCGGCATCCTCGAGTTCGCCGTACTCGGTCTGCTCCGCGAGTCCCCGATGCACGGCTACGAGCTGCGCAAGCGACTCAACACTTCACTCGGAATATTCCGCGCCTTCAGCTACGGGACGCTGTACCCCTGCCTCAAGACACTGGTCGCCAACGGCTGGTTGATCGAGGAACCGGGTCCAGGACCCGACGACACCCCTGCGGCTCCACTCGCGGGGCGTCGCGCCAAGATCGTCTATCGGTTGACGGCAGAAGGTAAGGAGCACTTCGAGGACCTGCTCTCGCAGACCGGCCCCGATGCATACGAGGACGAGCACTTCGCCGCGCGTTTTGCCTTCTTCGGGCAGACGTCGCGGGACGTGCGCATGCGCGTCCTCGAGGGCCGTCGCAGCCGTCTGGAGGAGCGCCTCGAAAAGATGCGCATCTCCTTCGCCCGCACCCGCGAGCGCCTGGACGACTACACGCTCGAGCTGCAGCGGCACGGCATGGAGTCCGTGGAGCGCGAAGTGCGCTGGTTGAACGAGCTCATCGAGAGCGAGCGCGCGGGCCGTGACCAACGACGGTCACGACCGGGGGACGCGGCTCAGCAGGACACATCTGGAGAGACGGGCGGCCTGCCCCGGCATCGGGACAGCACCCGGCCGGATCCGTCCGACGACACCGCCACGTGAAGCCCGGTCAGGGCTTCACCGAGTACACACAGGGAGCAACCGGAATGGGTTCGGTTCGCGTAGCCATCGTCGGCGTGGGCAACTGCGCCGCCTCGCTGGTGCAGGGCGTCGAGTTCTACAGGGACGCCGACCCGGAGACCAAGGTCCCGGGCCTGATGCACGTGCAGTTCGGCGACTACCACGTCGGTGACGTCGAGTTCGTCGCCGCGTTCGACGTCGACGCGAAGAAGGTCGGTCTGGACCTCTCGGACGCCATCGGCGCCTCCGAGAACAACACCATCAAGATCGCCGACGTGCCGAACAAGGGCATCGAGGTCCAGCGTGGCCACACGCTGGACGGCCTGGGCCGCTACTACCGCGAGACGATCGAGGAGTCCCCCGAGGCCCCGGTCGACGTCGTCCAGGTCCTCAAGGACAAGCAGGTCGACGTTCTCGTCTGCTACCTGCCCGTCGGCTCCGACGACGCGGCGAAGTTCTACGCCCAGTGCGCCATCGACGCCAAGGTCGCGTTCGTCAACGCCCTCCCGGTCTTCATCGCCGGCACCAAGGAGTGGGCGGACAAGTTCACCGAGGCCGGCGTCCCGATCGTCGGTGACGACATCAAGTCGCAGGTCGGCGCGACCATCACGCACCGCGTGATGGCGAAGCTCTTCGAAGACCGCGGTGTCCGCCTCGAGCGCACGATGCAGCTCAACGTCGGCGGCAACATGGACTTCAAGAACATGCTGGAGCGCGACCGCCTCGAGTCGAAGAAGATCTCGAAGACGCAGGCCGTCACCTCGCAGATCCGCGACCGCGAGCTGGGCAAGGACAACGTCCACATTGGCCCGTCCGACTACGTCGCGTGGCTCGACGACCGCAAGTGGGCGTACGTCCGCCTCGAGGGCCGCGCCTTCGGTGAGGTCCCGCTGAACCTGGAGTACAAGCTCGAGGTCTGGGACTCCCCGAACTCCGCGGGTGTCATCATCGACGCCGTGCGCGCCGCGAAGATCGCCAAGGACCGCGGCATCGGCGGCCCGATCCTCTCCGCGTCCTCGTACTTCATGAAGTCCCCGCCGGTGCAGTACTTCGACGACGAGGCCTACGAGAACGTCGAGAAGTTCATCAAGGGTGAGGTCGAGCGCTGACCTTGTCCTGAAGGGCGGTCCGGGTGTTCCACGTGAAACACCCACCTCCTGAAGGCTGTTGAGGCCCCCGGTTCGCACACATGGTGCGCGCCGGGGGCCCGCCTCGTATGTGAGGCTGTGCCCCATGTCTGTCGTCCGTGACCTGCGCGTACTGCTGCGCCTGCGCGATTTTCGGCGTCTGTTGACGCTACGGCTGCTCTCCCAGGGCGCGGACGGCGTGTATCAGGTGGCACTCGCCACCTACGTGGTGTTCTCCCCGGAGAAGCAGACCTCGCCCGCCGCGATCGCGTCGGCCATGGCCGTGCTGCTGCTCCCGTACTCCCTTGTGGGCCCGTTCGCCGGCGTCCTCCTCGACCGTTGGCGACGTCGTCAGGTTTTCCTCTACGGCAACCTGCTGCGGGTACTGCTCGCCTCCGTCACGGCCGCACTCATGCTGAGCCACACTCCGGACTGGCTCTTCTACGCGTCCGCGCTGTGCGTCACCGCGGTCAACCGCTTCGTTCTGTCCGGGCTCTCGGCCGCACTGCCCCGTGTCGTGGACTCGGAGCGCCTCGTCATGGCCAACTCCGTCTCACCGACCGCGGGGACCCTCGCGGCCACGCTGGGCGGCGGCCTCGCCTTCGGCGTGCGCCTGATCGCCGCCGACTCGGATGCTGCAGTGGTCCTCATCGGGGCGTTGCTCTACCTGTGTGCCGCGCTCGCATCCCTGCGCATGGGTGTTCAACTCCTCGGCCCCGATCCGGAGTTGGTCCAGCCACGGCTGGGGGCGGCAGTGACCGGCACCGCCCGGGACCTCGCCGCCGGCGTCCGGCACCTTGTCTCGCGCCCACCCGCCGCGCGCGCCCTTGCCGCGATGACGGTGATGCGGTTCTGCTACGGCGCCCTACTCGTCATGGTGCTCATGCTGTGCCGGTACGCGTGGTCATCCACGGAGTCCGAAGGCCTGGCCCTGCTCGGCCTCGCCATGGGCGTCTCGGGGGCAGGCTTCTTCGTCGCGGCGGCCATCACCCCCGCAGCTGTGGGCCGGTTCGGCACGGCCGGGTGGATCGTCCTCTGCGCCAGCACCGCTTCCGTACTGGAACTCGCCCTGGGACTCACCTTCAAACCCGCGCCGATCGTGGTGGCTGCGTTCGTTCTGGGCCTGACCACACAAGCAGCGAAGATCGCCACCGACACGGTCGTGCAGTCCTCCATCGAGGACGGCTTCCGTGGCCGGATCTTCTCCATCTACGACGTACTGGTCAACGTCTCCTTCGTCGGTGCGGCCGCGGTGGCGGCACTGATGCTGCCGCCGGACGGCCGCTCGGTCCCCCTCGTGGTCCTGGTTTCGATCCTCTACGGAGCGACCGCTCTGACGCTGTGCGGGCGGCGGCGTTTCACGTGAAACGGAGCGTCTCCAGATATGCGTCGGGCTCTGTTTCACGTGAAACAGAGCCCGACGCATTCCATCCGTCTCAGTCCTGAGAGCAGTCGGCCCACCATTCCTTGAGCGCCGACACCGCCGCGTCGTCATCCATCGGCCCGTTCTCAAGGCGCAGCTCCAGCAGGAACTTGTACGCCTGCCCGATCACCGGGCCCGGGCTGACGCCGAGGATCTCCATGATCTGGTTACCGTCGAGGTCCGGCCGGATCGAGTCCAGCTCCTCCTGCTCCTGAAGCCGCTCAATGCGCTCCTCAAGGCCGTCGTACGCACGCGAAAGCGCGTTGGCCTTCCGCTTGTTGCGCGTCGTGCAGTCGGAACGGGTGAGCTTGTGCAGCCGGCCGAGGAGCGGCCCCGCATCCCGTACGTACCGACGTACAGCGGAATCCGTCCACTCGCCGGTGCCGTAGCCGTGGAAGCGCAGGTGCAGCTCGACGAGGCGTGAGACGTCCTTCACCAGGTCATTGGAGTACTTGAGCGCGGTCATTCGCTTCTTCGTCATCTTGGCGCCGACCACCTCGTGGTGGTGGAAGGAGACGCGGCCGTCCTTCTCGAAGCGACGAGTGCGCGGCTTCCCGATGTCGTGGAGCAGCGCCGCGAGACGCAGCGTCAGATCGGGGCCTTCGGTCTCCAACGCCATCGCCTGCTCGAGCACGATCAGCGTGTGGTCGTAGACGTCCTTGTGCCTGTGGTGCTCATCACGCTCCAGACGCAGCGCGGGCAGTTCGGGCAGTACGGAATCGGCCAGACCGGTCTCGACGAGCAGCGTCAGGCCCTTGCGCGGGTGCGCGGAGAGGATCAGCTTGTTGAGCTCGTCACGCACTCGCTCCGCGGAGACGATCTCGATGCGGCCTGCCATGGCCGTCATGGCCTCGACGACCTCAGGAGCGACTTCGAAGTCGAGCTGAGCGGCGAAGCGGGCGGCCCGCATCATCCGCAGCGGGTCGTCGGAGAAGGAGTCCTCCGGAGTGCCGGGCGTGCGCAGCACCCGCTCGGACAGGTCCCTGATGCCGCCGTGCGGGTCGATGAACTCCTTCTCAGGGAGCGCCACAGCCATCGCGTTGACGGTGAAGTCCCGGCGGACCAGGTCCTCTTCGATGGAGTCGCCGTACGACACCTCGGGCTTGCGGGAGGTTCGGTCGTACGCCTCGGAGCGGTACGTCGTGACCTCGACCTGGTAGCCGTCCTTATGACAGCCGACCGTGCCGAACGCGATCCCGACCTCCCACACCGCATCGGCCCATGGACGAACGATCTTCAATACGTCCTCGGGACGGGCATCAGTGGTGAAGTCCAGATCGTTGCCGAGTCGGCCGAGCAGTGCGTCCCGCACCGAACCACCGACCAGGGCGAGAGAGAACCCGGCCTCCTGAAATCGGCGGGCGAGGTCGTCTGCGACAGGCGAGACCCGCAGCAGCTCACTGACCGCGCGGTGCTGCACCTGGCTCAGGGTGCTGGGGGTGTCTTCGTTGGCGTTCGGCACAACAGGACAGGGTACGTGGCCCGGACGGCCCGGGCCGAAACCGTTCGCCGGGCCCGCGACAGGAGCACACCCGCGGCCCCCTACTCTTGCCCCCACGATCATGCCGGGCAGACCGTGGCACTCAGCCACAGCGCTCCTCGTTACCATGCGTGGACACATCTGCGACCACCGACGAGGACGAGGGACGGACGACCACGTGGCCGAGGCGGCAGACTTCCCAACGGTGAGTCCCTCACCTGCCCGGCGACTGCTGCGGCGCACCGGGGCCCTGTTCGCGGCTGCGCCGCTCCTGGCGTCGCTGCCGCTGTTGCCTGCCGCGACCCCGGCCACCGCCGCATCGAGCGCGACAGGGACCAGCACGGTCGAGGTGGCCGTGAACTCCCTCTCGCCCAGCGCGCCGACGGACGGTGACACCGTGACAGTCAGCGGCACGGTGATGAACAAGGGCAAGCAGGTGGTCACAGGCGCCCACGCGGGCCTGCGGGTCGGCACGTCCTACAGCGGCCGCACGGCCGTGGACGAGGCCGCGAAGAACGGCACGGGCGGCGCCGCGGACGGCAACGAGATTTCCCGCAAGTACGGCAAGAAGTTCTCCAAGCTGGCGCCCGGCGTCGCTCAGGACTTCACGCTGTCCGTCCCCGTCAAGGCGCTGCATCTCGGCGCCGACGGCGTCTACCAGCTCAGCGTCGCCCTGATGGGACAGACCGCTGCGCAGCCTTACCAGCAGACGCTCGGCATCCAGCGGACCTTCCTGCCCTGGCAGCCGGGCGAGACCGACACGAGCACGAAGACGACGGCTCTGTGGCCGCTGATCTCCGATTCCCACCTCACTGCCGAGACGGGCGCGGACGAACAGCAGACGCCGGTCTTTGACGACAACGACCTGGCGAAGCAGATCGGTCCCGGCGGCCGCCTCCAGCAGATGCTGGCCCTCGGCAGCGAGCTCGACGTGACGTGGGTGATCGACCCCGACCTGCTGGCGTCGGTCGACGCCATGACGGAGCCGTACAAGGTCAAGGGCCCCGACGGGAAGCTCAGGGCGGGCAAGAACCAGGCGCACGCCAAGCAGTGGCTGAGCGACCTGGAGACCGCCGTGCAGGGGCAGAAGGTGGTCACGCTTCCGTTCGCCGACCCCGACCTCGCGTCGCTCGCACACACCGGCACGAAGGTCACCGGCTCCCTGGCCCAACTCAAGGACGCCACCGACGCCGCAACCCTGACCGTGCAGACGATCCTGCACACCAGGCCGGACACGTCGTACGCATGGCCCGCGGAAGGCGCCGTCGACCGGGACATCGTCAAGGTCGCCACGTCCGCGGGCGCCGACAAGATCATCGCGCGCAGCGACCACTTCCCGGAGACCGGAGGGCTGGCGTACACGCCGTCCGCCGCCCGTCCGATCGGCGGCGGCGCCTCGGCCGTGGTCGCCGACGGCCGGCTGTCGACCGCTTTCCAGGGCGACATGACAGGCGCCGAGAACTCCACGCTCGCCGTGCAGCAGTTCCTCGCGCAGTCCCTGATGCTGAACATGCAGACGAACAAGCAGCGCAGCGTCGTCGTGGCCCCACAGCGCATGCCCACCACGAGCCAGGCCCAGACCATGGCCAAGGCGCTGCACGCGCTGCAGGACGGCACCTGGTCGCAGCCCCAGACCTTGTCGGCCGCCGCGAAGGCGAAGCCCGACCCCGCCGCCACCACACGTGTCCCGCACGCGTACCCCTCGTCGCTGCGCAAGCAGGAGCTGCCGCAGTCGGCCTTCGACCAGATCCAGGCGACCCAGCGCGATCTCGAGAACTTCGGCGTCGTCCTCACCGATCAGTCCCGCGTGGTGACACCTTTCGGCCGCGCGATGGACCGGGAGATGTCCACGTCGTGGCGTGCGGACCCGGGAACTTCGGGAACCTTCCGCGACGCCGTCTCCTCGTACCTGTCGGGCCTCACCGAACAGGTGGCGCTGATCGACAAGTCCGAAGTGAAGCTGTCCGGGCGCAGCGCGACGATCCCGGTGTCGGTGCAGAACAACCTGTGGCAGGACGTCGACCATCTGACGCTGCGTCTCACCTCGGGCAACGGCACCCGCCTCAAGATCGGCGGCGACAACTTCCAGAACCAGGAAGTCAAGATCGCCAGCGGGCACAGCCAGTCCGTGAAGTTCACGACCACGGCCAAGGCGACGGGCCCGATCTGGGTGCACGCCCAGCTGTACACCCAGGACGGCGAGCCCTACGGCGAACCGCTCGCCTTCAAGGTCGACGTCACTGAGGTCACCCCGACCGTGATGCTCGTCATCGCCGGCGGCGTCCTGCTGCTCGTCCTCGCCGGATACCGGATGTACCAGCAGCGCAAGCGTGCCGTCGCCGCGCAGCCCGACGGGGACGCCCCCGAGGGCGACTCCGCGGCCGCCGACGACGACAAGGGCGACGAGCCGGACGACGCCGCACGGGGAGACGTTCCGCAGCAGCCGAGTGACCCGACGGCTGACACCGCTCCGGAAAGCACGGCCCCGTCGGGCACGGGTGAGAGAGTGGACCGTTGAGCGATGTCGGGGCCGCTGGGCCGGGGACGATGAGGTGGGGTAACCATGAACGCGCCGTACGACGGTGAGCGTGGCCACGGCTCGGGCGGCTCTGCCTCGGGCGATGGTCGGCCGTACGCCGGTTCACCGCAGCCCGAGGGGCAGGTGCCGCCGCCGCAGCCTGCTCCCGACGCGTATCCGCAGGACGCGTACCTTCAGGACGCGTACGAGCAGGATCCGTACCGGGCGCACGACCTGACCGCCCAGGACCCGGTGACCGAGGCGTTGTACGACCGCGCCGCACACCCTCCACCGCCTCCGGGCACGCAGCAGGCGCAGCAGCCCTTGTACGCGCCGCCGCCCGCGCAGCAGTACCAGCCCGACCCCCGTGTGTGGGCGCAGACGCCCGCGCCGGAGCCGGCGGGTCCCACCCAGCATCTCCCGTACGGCGACGACGCCCGTACGACGCAGTTCGTGGGCGTCGACGACCTGGTGACGCACTCCGCCGAGGAGAGCCACGAACCGGACGCCTTCGCGCACCTGTACCGCGACCAGCAGCCCGGCCACAGCGGAGGCCGCCCGCCGGCCGAGCCCGTCGACAACCCGACCACGCAACTCGGTCCTCCGCAGCCCCCGCCGCCACCGGCCGCCACCCCCGCGCCGGCGCCCGCGGCGCAGAAGGGCGGCCGCGCCTCCAACATCCTGAAGTCGAGCGCGGTGATGGCGGCGGGCACGCTCGTCTCCCGCCTCACCGGCTTCGTCCGCACCATGGTGATCACCGCGGCGCTGGGCGCCGGACTTCTCGGTGACACCTGGTCCGTCGCGTACACGCTGCCGACGATGATCTACATCCTCACCGTCGGCGGCGGCCTGAACTCGGTGTTCGTACCGCAGCTGGTGCGCGCCATGAAGGATGACGAGGACGGCGGCGAGGCCTTCGCCAACCGCCTGCTCACGTTGGTCATGGTGGCGCTCGCAGCCATCACGGCGGTCGTCGTCTTCGCCGCGCCCCTGCTGATCCATCTGATGTCGAACACGGTCGCCGGTAACGAGGACGCCAACAGCGTCGGCGTCGCCTTCGCCCGCTACTGCCTGCCCACGATCTTCTTCATGGGCATCCACGTGGTGATGGGCCAGATCCTGAACGCCCGCGGGAAGTTCGGCGCGATGATGTGGACTCCGGTCCTCAACAACATCGTCATGATCTTCACGTTCGGCACGTTCATCTGGGTCTACGGGACCGCGGCCGAATCGCAGATGGGCGTCACGACCATCCCGGACGAGGGCATCCGCCTCCTCGGCATCGGCACCCTGCTCGGCCTCGTCGTGCAGTCCCTCGCGATGCTCCCGTACCTGCGCGAGACCGGCTTCCGCTTCCGTCTGCGCTTCGACTGGAAGGGCCACGGCCTCGGCAAGGCCGTGAAGCTCGCCAAGTGGACCGTCCTGTTCGTCCTCGCCAACCAGGCGGGCGTCCTGGTCGTCACCCAGCTCGCCACGGCGGCCGGCAAGGCGTCCGGCAAGGCCGGCGCCGGCATCATGGCCTACTCGAACGCCCAGCTCATCTGGGGCATGCCGCAGGCCATCATCACCGTCTCCGTCATGGCCGCCCTGCTGCCGCGCATCTCACGCTCCGCCCACGACGGCGACCCGGGTGCGGTCCGGGACGACATCTCCTCCGGCCTGCGCACCTCGGCCGTGGCGATCGTCCCGATCTCGTTCATGTTCGTGGCGCTCGGCGTCCCGATGTGCACCCTGCTCTTCGGCTCCAGCGGCACAGAGGCCGCCCAGTCCATGGGCTACATCCTCATGGCGTTCGGTATCGGCCTCATTCCGTACTCCGTGCAGTACGTCGTGCTGCGCGGTTTCTACGCCTACGAGGACACCCGCACGCCCTTCTACAACACGGTCATCGTCGCCGCGGTCAACGCCGCCACAGCGGGCATCTGCTACCTGATCCTGCCCGCTCAGTGGGCCGTCGTCGGCATGGCACTCTCCTACGGCATCGCGTACGCGATCGGCGTCGGTGTGGCCTGGCGGCGGCTGCGCAACCGGCTCGGCGGCGACCTGGACGGCGCGCACGTCGTCCGTACCTACGCCCGGCTCTGCCTCGCGGCGCTGCCGGCGACGATCGTCGGCGGTGGACTCGGGTACGCGGTCACGCAAGCGCTGGGCCATGGTGTGCTCGGCTCGATCGCGGCGCTGGTCGTGGGCAGTGTGGCACTGCTCGGAGTCTTCTATGTGGCAGCCCGCAAGATGAGGATCGAAGAACTGAATTCGCTGGTCGGCATGGTCCGCGGTCGTCTCGGCCGCTGAGTCGGCCGGAAGTGTGTGCAACCATCGGCGGCCATCGCGTGTCGTGCATAGCGCCGGACTGTGGGCACAATTGGCTTTGGCGTCGGAGTGAGTGCAACGGATGGGGAGGCAGGAACGACGGTGGCGGAACGGAGCACGGCTGCCGTCGACGTGGCCGACAACAGCGGTGATGAACCGCTGACCGCCAAGGCGGACAAGGCGGAGCAGGCCACGGCCGACGGGGTGGCCGATACCGGGGAGCAGGACGCGCCGGAGCGCGAGGAGACCGTGGACACCGCGGAGACGGGGACTCATGTGAGCCCCGGCGCCGCGTCGCCACCTGAGCTGCACAGTGGCCACAAGCTCGCCAGACGCTATCGGCTCGAGGAGTGCGTCACCCGTCTGGACGGTTTCAGCAGCTGGCGTGCGATGGACGAGAAGCTGCGGCGTGCCGTCGGCGTGCACATCCTCCCCGCCGATCACCCCAGAGGCCGTTCGGTGCTCGCCGCGGCCCGTTCCTCGGCTCTCCTGGGCGACCCCCGCTTCGTACAGGTGCTGGACGCGGTCGAGGAGAACGACCTCGTCTACGTCGTCCACGAGTGGCTGCCCGACGCGACGGAACTGACCTCCCTGCTCGCTCTCGCTCCCCTCGAGGCGCACGACGCGTACCAGATGGCGAGCCAGGTCTCCCATGCCATGGCGGCCGCCCACCGTGAGGGCCTCGCCCATCTGCGCCTCACGCCGAGCGCCGTGTTGCGCACCTCCACCGGGCAGTGGCGCATCCGCGGCCTCGCCGTGAACGCGGCGCTGCGCGGCATCACCTGCGACACCCCGCAGCGCGCCGACACCGAGGCGATCGGCGCGCTCCTGTACGCCTCTCTGACCCAGCGCTGGCCGTACGAGGACGACGCCTACGGCCTCTCCGGGCTGCCCAAGGGCGTCGGCCTCATCGCCCCCGACCAGGTGCGCGCCGGCGTCCACCGCGGTCTGGCGGAGCTCTCCATGCGCGCGCTCGCGAACGACGGGGCGACCGCGTCCCGCCAGGAGCCGCCGTGCACCACGCCGGAGGACCTGGTGAAGGCCATCGGCGAGATGCCCAGGATCCGGCCACCGGAGCCCGCCTTCACGGCGCCCCCGGAGTACCAGCGGACCACGTACCAGCAGGGGAGCTACGGCCGCCCCGCCCCACGTGCCACCCAGCCCGTCCCCACGCCGCCGCCCCCGCTGCAGAGCCGTACCGGCAAGGCCCTCAAGTGGGGCGTCTCCGCGCTGCTCATCGCGGCCCTCGGCCTGGGCAGCTGGCAGCTCGCCGACGCCCTCATGGACCGTGGCGACTCGGGCGGCTCCGGGTCCACGGACACCTCGGAGGACAGTGGCAAGGGCGGCAAGCAGGACGCGAAGCCGCTCTCCATCCAGAGCGCCAAGGAGTTCGTCGCCGAAGGCGACGCCCAGGCTCCGGGCGACGTCGCCAAGACGTACGACGCCAGCACGTCGACGTACTGGCGCACCAAGTCCTTCGTCGACGGCCCGAAGATGGTCATCAAGCCCGGGGTCGGCATCGTCTACGACCTCGGCTCCGCCAAGGAAGTGTCGGCCGCCTCGATAGGGCTCCGATACGGCGGCGACCACACCACGGTCTCGCTGTACGCCTCGCCGTCCCTGAACCCGGGCTCGGTGTCCGGCCTGAAGCAGATCGGGCCCAAGACGGATTCGAAGACCACCTCCGCGAAGATCACGGCCGATGCCCCGGTCAAGACGCGCTATCTGCTCGTCTGGCTGACCGCGCTGCCCCGCGCAGGCCAGGATGGCTACAGCAGCGCGGGCTTCAAGCAGGGCATCACCGATGTGGAGTTCACCGGCTGACGGGCACGGCTCACCACGGGGAGGGGGTTCGACAGTGGACGACGCCTATGGCGAAGCGAACGATCAGGACCTCCTCGCCCGTCACGTCGCCGGCGACAAGGACGCCTTTGGTGAACTCGTCCGACGCCACCGCGACCGCCTCTGGGCCGTGGCCCTGCGGACCCTGGGGGATCGAGAGGAAGCCGCGGACGCGGTGCAGGACGCCTTGGTCTCCGCCTATCGCGCCGCCCACACCTTCCGCGGCCAGTCCGCGGTGACGACCTGGCTGCACCGCATCACCGTCAACGCGTGCCTGGACCGGGCCCGCAAGATGGCCTCGCGCAAGACGGCGCCCGTGGACGACGCCGACCGTCTGGACCAGCTCCTGGAACCGCACGAGTCCGCGGACGCCCCCGTCGAGCGGAGCGACCTGCACCGTCAGCTCATCGAGGCGCTCTCGGTCCTGCCCAGCGATCAGCGCGCTGCCCTCGTCCTCGTCGACATGCAGGGGTATCCGGTCGCCGAGGCCGCGCGGATCCTCGATGTGCCCACCGGCACGGTCAAGAGCCGCTGCGCGCGCGGCCGAGCCAAACTGCTTCCGCTGCTCACACATCTCCGCACAGAGGGCGGGGGCCAGGAAGGTGGCGAGAACCCGCCCCCTGGAAGGAACCGGGCGCAGGGGACATCCGTCCCACCCGCAGCGGGACCTCGTGACGAGACAGGACCTGCCGATTCGGCTGCGGTGAAGGGCGGAGGTGGGCGAGCGTGACATCCACGACCGACACGGCAGAGCACCCGGAGGTCACCGAGATCTCCGAACTCGCCGAGGGCCTGTTGGCTCCCACCCGTACGGCCGCCGTCCAGCAGCACCTCGACGGCTGCGCACTCTGCGCCGATGTCCTCGCGTCCCTGGAAGAGATCCGGGGCACGCTCGGTGCCGTGACGGCCCCGGCGCGTATGCCGGAGGAGATCGTGAGCCGGATCGATGCGGCCCTGGCTTTCGAAGGGGACCGTGAAACGGGGCCTGTTTCACGTGAAACGGCGACCGCGGCCGACCGTCCTGCCGGACACGCGCACGGGGCCACCGGCCCCGGACGCAAGGTACGCGGCAACCGGAAGCGCGCCGGTGCCGCGCTCGGAGCCGTCCTGACGGTCACAGCGATCGGCGTGGGAGCCCTGCTCATCCAGAACGACGAGGGCGGCTCGCCGGTCGCAGGGAAGAGCCACAGCGCGTCGACCCTCGCCAAGGGCACTCTGGAGACGAAGGTCATGACGCTGCTCGGCTCCTCGACGCTCAACACCGAAAAAGTGGGGCCCAGCGCACAGGGGACGAAGGCTCCGATGCAGAAACGGGCCATCTCTGTGCCCCCGTGCATCCAGCTCGGAACCCACCGGAACGAGGACCCCCTCGCCGCGGAGACAGGCACGTACGAAGGGAAGAAGGCCTACCTCGTCGTGCTGCCCCACAAGACAGATCCGGCCCATCGGGTCACGGCCTTCGTCATCGATTCCTCCTGCGTCGGCACGTCCTCCTCGTCGGCCGGCACGCTGCTGTACAAGCACGATTACGACCACGGCTCCGGGACGCCCAAGAGCACTCGCTAAGTGTGGCCGGGCACGTCGGGAATGCATGCCCCGTAGGATCCGTTGGGTCGGGTGAGAGTCCTCCCAATGGCCTCCCCCTGGCAGTACGCAGCAGTCCCGCAGAGACGAGGAATCAAGCCGTGAGCGACGTCCGTAACGTGATCATCATCGGCTCCGGGCCCGCCGGCTATACGGCGGCGCTCTACACCGCGCGCGCGTCGCTGAAGCCGCTCGTGTTCGAGGGTGCCGTCACCGCTGGTGGCGCGCTGATGAACACGACCGAGGTGGAGAACTTCCCCGGGTTCCAGGACGGCATCATGGGCCCCGAGCTCATGGACAACATGCGCGGCCAGGCCGAGCGCTTCGGCGCCGAGCTCGTGCCCGACGACGTCGTGGCCGTCGACCTGAGCGGCGAGATCAAGACCGTGACGGACACCGCGGGCACCGTGCACCGCGCGAAGGCCGTCATCGTCACCACCGGCTCCCAGCACCGCAAGCTCGGCCTCCCCAACGAGGACGCGCTCTCCGGCCGCGGCGTCTCCTGGTGCGCGACCTGTGACGGCTTCTTCTTCAAGGACCAGGACATCGCCGTGATCGGCGGCGGCGACACCGCGATGGAGGAGGCCACCTTCCTTTCGCGCTTCGCCAAGTCCGTGACGATCGTGCACCGTCGCGACACCCTGCGCGCCTCGAAGGCGATGCAGGAGCGTGCCTTCGCCGACCCGAAGATCAAGTTCGTCTGGGACAGCGAGATCGCTGAGGTCAAGGGCGAGCAGAAGCTCTCCGGCCTGACGCTGCGCAACCTCAAGACGGGCGAGACGTCCGAGCTGCCGGTCACCGGTCTGTTCATCGCGATCGGCCACGACCCGCGCACGGAGCTGTTCAAGGGTCAGCTCGAGCTCGACGACGAGGGCTACCTGAAGGTCGAGGCCCCTTCGACGCGCACGAACCTCACCGGTGTCTTCGGCGCCGGCGACGTCGTGGACCACACCTACCGGCAGGCGATCACGGCGGCCGGCACCGGCTGCTCCGCCGCTCTCGACGCCGAGCGCTTCCTGGCCGGCCTCGCCGACGGCGAAGCCGCCGAGCCCGAGAAGACCCAGGCCGCCGGCGTCTGACCCGAACTCCTACTCACGTATCCCCCCAAGAAATGAGGAGCCTGCTGTGGCCAGCAACCTGAAGCACGTCACGGACGCCACCTTCGACGAGGACGTCCTGAAGAGCGACAAGCCCGTCCTGGTCGACTTCTGGGCCGCTTGGTGCGGCCCGTGCCGCCAGATCGCGCCGTCGCTCGAGGCCATCGCCGCCGAGCACGGTGACAAGATCGAGGTCGTCAAGCTCAACATCGACGAGAACCCGGGCACGGCCGCCAAGTACGGCGTCATGTCGATCCCGACCCTGAATGTGTACCAGGGTGGCGAGGTCGCCAAGACCATCGTCGGTGCCAAGCCCAAGGCCGCCATCGTGCGCGACCTCGAGGACTTCATCTCTGAGTAATCGAGCGACGCCGATTCACCGGCGGTCGTTGTTTCACGTGAAACACGAACGGGCCGGCCCTCCAAGGGCCGGCCCGTTGCCGTTGTGAGGGCCCGTCGACTGTCACAGTGGGCGGAGTGCCGGTTCCTTCTGTACGGCTCCCAGAAGCCTGTCCAGGGCCATCTCGACGTCTTCCTTCCAGGACAGCGTCGTCCGCAGCTCCAGGCGCAGTCGTGGATACGAGGGGTGGGGCCGCACGGTCTTGAACCCGACCGCCAATAGATGATCCGCGGGAAGCAGACAGGCGGGCCCCTTCCACTGAGCGTCCCCGAAGGCCTCGATCGCCTTGAAGCCCCGGCGCAGCAGGTCCTTCGCGACGGTCTGCACGATGACCCGGCCTAGCCCTTGCCCCTGAAAGTCGGGGGAGATCCAGGCCGTCATGAGCTGAACGGCGTCGGGGGACACCGGGCTTGTCGGGAAGGCAGTGGCCCGTGGGACGTACGCGGGGGGCGCATAAAGCACGAAGCCGACCGGAGCGTCATCCACGTAAACGACGCGTCCGCAGGAGCCCCACTCCAGCAGGACAGCGGAGATCCACGCTTCCTTCTCCAGTTCGGGCGTGCCCGCCTTTACCGCAGCCTGGCCGCTGACCGGGTCCAGCTCCCAGAAGACACACGAACGGCAACGCTTGGGGAGGTCCGGGAGGTTGTCCAGTGTGAGCGGTACGAGCCGACGCCCCATGAAGACAGTTCCTCGCTTCCTTCGCCCGCCGCTGCGCAGGCGGCCGTCAGAGCGCTCCGTTCCCTGAGCAGGCTGCCGACGAATCCGCCGACCGCTCCAAGGCCCAGGCCTGCGGTCATCAGTCCGGTGCGACTCACCGATCGCATGACCCGCCTCCTGTATGAGGTGCCGCCGGGTGGATGCGCTCTTCCCGTCGCATCGTAACCACGATGGGATTCGCTCGATACCGTAGACAAGCAAAGAGCGGGTCGTGTTCCGGTACACGCCGGAACACGACCCGCTCTCGCGTGATGAGAGGGCGGCGGTCAGTCCTGTTCGTCGCCGTCGGTCTCCTCCGGGAGACCGTTCTGGAGCACCGGTCCCTCGCCGGGAGCGAGAGAGCCGAGGATGCGCGACAGGTCGTCCATCGACGCGAATTCGACGACGATCTTGCCCTTCTTCTGCCCCAGGTCGACCTTCACCCGCGTCTCGAAGCGGTCCGAGAGCCGCGTGGCGAGTTCGCTCAGCGCCGGGGAGACCCGGGCGCCGGCCCGCGGCCCCTTGGCCCGTGCGTTGCTCTGGGGCCCCGACCCCATGAGGGTCACGATTTCCTCGACGGCCCGCACAGAAAGCCCTTCCGCGACGATGCGGTGGGCCAACCGGTCCTGCTCCTCGGAGTCCTCGACGGAGAGCAGCGCACGCGCATGCCCCGCCGACAGCACGCCTGCGGCCACCCGGCGCTGCACGGCCGGCGAGAGCTTCAGCAGCCGCAGCGTGTTGGACACCTGCGGGCGCGACCGGCCGATCCGGTCGGCCAGCTGATCGTGCGTGCAGTTGAAGTCCTTGAGCAACTGGTCGTAGGCGGCGGCCTCTTCCAGGGGGTTCAACTGCGCACGGTGCAGGTTCTCAAGGAGCGCGTCGAGGAGGAGCTTCTCGTCGTCCGTGGCACGCACGATGGCCGGGATGCGCTCGAGTCCCGCCTCTCGGCAGGCCCTCCAGCGCCGCTCGCCCATGATGAGCTCGTAGGTGTCGATCCCAACCTGTCGTACGACGACAGGCTGCAGCAGGCCGACTTCCTTGATGGACGTGACGAGTTCGGCGAGAGCGTCCTCGTCGAACACCTCACGCGGCTGGCGCGGGTTGGGCGTGATGGTGTCGATCGGCAGCTCGGCGAAATGCGCTCCCGCCGGACGCTCGAAGGGCTCGGCTGTCATGGTCGCCGGCTCCTCGGTTTCCCGTGAAACAGGCGGCTGTGGCAGCGCGGCCACCTTCGCGGCCGCCACTCCGCGCTCGGTCGTCAGCACCGGCGCCGAGGCAGGAGACGCCGACACTCCTCCCGCTTGGGTGGCCGGGCCCGTCCTCTCAGGTGTGGGGGCAGCCGGGATCAGCGCGCCGAGTCCTCGGCCAAGTCCCCTCCGTCGATCGCTCACTGGATCCCCTCCGACGTACTCTGCTGGTCAAGTTGAGTGCCCGTGTGGGCGTTCTGGGCTTCGTAGTGGATCCCGACTCCGCGCAGCGCCATCTCTCGCGCCGCCTCGAGGTAGGAGAGTGCCCCACTCGACCCTGGATCGTAGGTCAACACGGTCTGCCCATAACTCGGGGCCTCCGAAATACGCACCGAGCGCGGAATGCTCGTGCGAAGGACCTCGCCGGCGAAGTGATTACGGACTTCATCCGCGACCTGGGACGCCAGCCGAGTCCGGCCGTCGTACATCGTGAGCAGGATCGTGGAGACATGCAGAGTGGGGTTGAGGTGCCCACGCACGAGTTCCACATTCCGCAGAAGCTGCCCGAGCCCCTCCAGCGCGTAGTACTCGCACTGGATCGGGATCAGCACTTCCGCTCCAGCGACCATGGCGTTGATCGTCAGGAGCCCGAGCGACGGCGGACAGTCGATGAGGATGTAGTCCAGCGGCTGCTCGTATGCCTGGATGGCGCGCTGCAGTCGGCTCTCCCGTGCGACCAGAGAGACCAACTCGATCTCCGCACCGGCGAGATCGATGGTGGCCGGGGCACAGAAGAGGCCTTCCACGTCAGGGACGGGCTGGACGACTTCAGAGAGCGGCCTGCTGTCGACCAATACGTCATAGACGGAGGGCACTTCGGAATGATGGTCGACGCCCAGAGCCGTGGAGGCGTTGCCCTGTGGGTCCAGGTCCACCACCAGGACGCGCGCGCCGTGCAGCGCAAGTGAGGCGGCAAGATTGACCGTTGTCGTGGTCTTACCGACCCCGCCCTTCTGGTTGGCCACCACCATGACGCGAGTCTGCTCGGGACGTGGCAGGCCCTCGCCCGCACGACCGAGAGCCTCTACTGCCAGTTGGGCAGCGCGACCGATGGGTGTGTCGTCCATCGGGGGCGGTGTTTCACGTGAAACATCTTCCCCCGCCGACTCGGTACGGGGACCGGGGACCGGATCGGTCATCGGTCCCGCGATGTTGGCGTCGGACCGCAAGGATTCACTCTCCTCGACTTCAGGCTCGGAATGAACAGAGCCTCCCATGCCTTCGGGGTCAAGAACCAGCGAGGCCCGTACTTCTGTGGACGAATCCCCCTCTGTGGACAACTCCGTGCCCGTATCGAGGGATCCGAGGGGTTTTTGGTCGCGGGGGGCGGCCGCCGCGCGGCCACGACTGATGATGCCCTGCAGCAGTGAGCGACGTTTCACGTGAAACACGATGCACCGCAGCGGGACACGCTTCTGCGCGACACCCCGAGATACGTACGTTTGACAGCTTTTGTGGAGTACCGCCGGTCGTCAGCGCCTGCGCCGGGCACGCCCCGTGCGGGCCGCCTTCGCACGCTTCGCCGCGAAACGCACGCCGCCTGGGCTCTCCCCGACCTCGACGCGCACGACAGTGGACAGGGGGTCCACGGCGCCCTCGCCGACGTGCAGAACCGACGTCTCCACCGCGCCGAGCTTGCTCAGGGCAGTGGCCGCGCTCTTCAACTCTTCCTCGGCCGTGTCGCCCTTGAGCGCCAGCATTTCCCCGTACGGCCGGAGCAACGGAACGCCCCACGCGGCCAGCCGGTCCAGCGGGGCCACGGCACGAGCGGTAACGACGTGGACGGGAGGCAACTTACCGAGGACCTCCTCGGCCCGCCCTCGCACCACGGTCACATGGTCGAGCCCAAGCAGTTCGACGACCTCGGTCAGGAAGGTCGTACGCCGGAGCAGGGGTTCCAGCAGGGTGATCTTGAGGTCCGGGCGGACCAGGGCGAGCGGAATTCCCGGCAGGCCGGCGCCCGAACCGACGTCGCACACCGTGAGGCCCTCGGGTACCACCTCGGAGAGCACAGCGCAGTTCAGGATGTGCCGCTCCCACAGACGCGGCACCTCGCGAGGGCCGATGAGGCCGCGCTGCACTCCCGCGTCAGCGAGAAGCTCCGCGTACCGGACCGCGTCCGGGAAGCGCTCGCCGAATACCGCCCGGGCCTGCTCCGGGGCCGGGGGGAGTTCTGCTGCCTCCGTCACGGGAACCGTCCTTCCGTACCGCTCTACCGCAGTAAGTGGCTGACTAAAAGGCTGACAAAGATCGGCCCCGCCTGCGAAACAGACGGGGCCGGAAGGCGACGTGCTGCCGCTCAGGCAGGAAGCACGACGACGAAGCGCTGCGGCTCCTCGCCCTCGGACTCACTGCGCAGGCCGGCCGCCTTGATGGCGTCGTGCACGACCTTGCGCTCGAAGGGCGTCATCGGATTCATCTTGACCGGCTCACCGGTGTTCTTCACCTCGGCCGCGGCCTTGGCGCCCTGCTCGGTGAGCTCGGCGCGCTTCTTCGCGCGGTAGCCGCCGATGTCCAGCATCAGGCGGCTGCGGTCCCCGGTCTCCCGGTGAACCGCGAGGCGGGTCAGCTCCTGGAGGGCCTCGAGGACCTCTCCTTCGCGACCGACCAGCTTCTGCAGATCACGGCTGCTCACATCACTGACGATGGACACGGCGGCCCGGTCGGCCTCGACGTCCATGTCGATGTCGCCGTCGAGGTCGGCGATGTCCAGCAGACCCTCGAGGTAATCCGCGGCGATCTCACCCTCCTGCTCGAGGCGGGTCAGGGTGTCGCCACCCTCAGCAGCGGCGGTGGTGCCTTCCGTCACGGGATGGGCTCCTTCTTGCGTCAAGGCTTGCGCCAACGTCTTACGACGCGTAGGTCGAGGGACTACTTCTTGGACGGGGACTTCGGCCGCTGTGGGCCGCCCTTGCGCTGCCCGGACTTGGCCTTGCTGCGCTGCTGCGAGCCGCCCGCGGGCTTGGCGCCACCGGACTGCTTGGACTGCGGCTTCGCGTCCTGCGGCTCGTCCTCCTTCTCCAGCGAGGTCTTCTCAGAGGAGGGGGAGTCGTCCTTGGCTGTCGAGCCGGACTGGCGCTGCGACTTGGACTGGCGCTTGGGCTGCTGGCGCTTCGCGGCGCCCTTCGGCATGCCGTCCTCGTCCAGCTCCTCCGCGGCCGCGGTGCCCTTGGCCACAGTGCCGTCGGCCTGAGCCGCGAGACCGGCCTTGCTCAGCCCGTTGATGAACTTGCGCTCGTACTCGTTGCGATCGCGGCCCTTGGCGACGATCCCCTTGACGATGTTCCGCTCGCGCTTGCTCTTCGTAGCACTGTGCTCGACGACGTGCTTCTGCAGACCCTCGAGCATCTTGGCCTGAGCCTTGGAGCCCGGAGTGGGGTTCCGGCTGATCACGTACATCTGCTGGCCCATGGTCCACACGTTGGTGGTCAGCCAGTAGACGAGAACACCGACGGGGAAGTTGATACCCATGAAGAGGAAGATCAGCGGGAAGACGTACATCAGCATCTTCTGCTGCTGCATGAACGGCGTCTTCACCGTCAGGTCGACGTTCTTCGTCATCAGCTGGCGCTGCGTGTAGAACTGCGACGCCGACATCACGATGATCATGATCGCGGTGACCACGCGGACATCCGTCAGCGAGGCACCCATGGCGCTGATCTCACTGGCACTGTCCGTGAACTTCGCTGCGAGCGGGGCACCGAAGATGTGCGCCTTCTGAGCGCTGTCCAGGAGGCTCTGGTTGATGACGCCCTTCGTCTCGCCCTCGGCGATGGCCGCGAGCACGTGGTACAGGGCGAAGAAGAACGGCGACTGTACGAGGATCGGAAGGCACGAGGAGAGCGGGTTGGTACCCGTCTCCTTGTACAGCTTCATCATCTCTTCGGACTGACGCTGCTTGTCGTTCTTGTAGCGCTCCTGGATCGCCTTCATCTGAGGCTGGAGCAGCTGCATGTTCCGGGTCGACTTGATCTGCTTCACGAAGAGCGGGATCAGGCAGATCCGGATCAGGACCACCAGGGACACGATCGACAGGCCCCAGGCCCAACCGGTATCAGGGCCGAAGATCGCCCCGTAGACCGTGTGGAACTGGACGATGACCCACGACACCGGGGTCGTGAGGAACGCGAAAACGCCTGATACAGCGTTGACGATATCGGAAATCATGTCCCTGATCAGGCTCCTTGGGCGTTGGGCGAAGTCGCTCCGGACTTATTGTCCTGTGCAGAGGGGCTGTCGCCCTCAACGGCGGGGGCCGTTCTTTTGTCCCCGCGCCATGCCTCGCGCAGCATCTCGTGCCAGCGCGGACGCTTGCGTGGCGGAACATAGTCGACGCCGCCCAGCGACCACGGATTGCACCGAAGGATCCGCCAGGCGGTAAGTGCTGTTCCCTTGACCGCCCCGTGCCGGTCGATGGCGGTGAAGCCATAGTGGGAGCACGACGGGTAGTACTTGCACACCGGACCCAGCAATGGACTGATGGTCCACTGATAGATCTTGATCAAGGCGAGCAGTGGGTACTTCATCGCGCGCCCCCTCCCAGCAGCCGCTGCAGCGCGGCATCCAGGTCTCGGGCCAGCTGTGCGTGGGTAGCGTCGCCCGCTCCGGGCAACGCGCGTACGACTACCAGGCTACCTGGGGGCAACAAAGCCACCCGGTCGCGCATGAGGTGCCGAAGTCTGCGCTTCACCGCGTTCCGTACAACGGCACCACCTACGGCCTTGCTCACGACGAAACCCGCACGCGGCGGGGAGAGAGTCTCCCTGGGCGCGTGCGGGTCCGTTGAACCGCTACGTAGGTGAACGACGAGAAGCGGGCGTCCGGCCCGACGTCCCCGGCGTACCGCGGTCGCGAAATCTTCGCGCCGCCTCAGCCGATACTCGGTAGGCAGCACGTCATAACCTGATTACGAAATCAGGCGGACAGGCTGGCGCGACCCTTGCCACGACGGTTGGCGAGAATCGCACGACCGGCGCGGGTCCGCATGCGAAGGCGGAAGCCGTGGGTCTTGGCGCGACGACGGTTGTTCGGCTGGAAGGTGCGCTTGCTCACTCGGGGGCTCCTGAAAAACGTGTGGTGGCGGGACATCGCCTGGCTGTCACCGTGCGCCCACGAGTAGCTCGCGAATACGCCCGAGTGCACCGCTACACGGTCCGCAAGAACTGTGGATCGTGACCTTGCCCATCGGAGGCAGGCGGCAGCAGCCATCGACAACTCGACCTGGTCACGGTACGCGCGGCTGCGCCATCCGGTCAAACCGGCGTCATGCGAGGGACACTGTCCACAGGCTGGGGACAACAACTTGAACCGCAGCGGTCGCGCTGACTACCGTGGCTGAACTCCGATTCGTTCCCTTCTCACCGCCCCACCCGATTTTCTTCCCGATCCGTCCCAGGAATCACACGTTCGTGGGACCAGCGAGAGAGCGTGCCCTGTGGCTGACGTACCTGCCGATCTTGCCGCAGTGTGGCCACGAGTTCTGGAGCAACTCCTCGGGGAAGGCCGCGGGCAGGGCGTCGAGACGAAGGACGAGCACTGGATCCGGCGCTGTCAGCCGCTGGCACTCGTCGCCGACACCGCGCTGCTCGCCGTTCCGAACGAATTCGCCAAGGGCGTACTCGAAGGCCGGCTGGCCCCGGTCGTCAGCGAGACCCTCACCCGCGAGTGCGGCCGCCCCATCCGGATCGCGATCACCGTCGACGACTCCGTGGGCGAGCCGCCCGCCCCCACACCCCCGCCGGCCCCACAGCATCGCTACGAGGCCCCCGAGCCACAGCAACAGCCCTCTCCCGGCCAGCCGCGTGACGCGTTCGACAACCGCGAGACGTACGAGAAGCGGGAGACGTACGACGGCTATGAGCGCCGCGGCGCCGACGAGCACGGCCAGGGCCAACGGACCGAACAGCCCCCGGCGCCCCGGCCCGACCAGCTCCCGACCGCCCGCCCCGCCTACCCGGACTACCAACGCCCCGAACCGGGCGCCTGGCCGCGCCCGCAGCAGGACGAGTACAACTGGCAGCAGCCCCGGCTCGGCTTCCCGGAGCGGGACCCGTACGCGACGCCCACACAGCAGCCGCAGCACGACTACCGGCAGCAGGACCGCTCCCCGTACGAGCAACAGCAGCCGTACGAGCAGGAGCGCGGTCGCTACGAGCAGCAGCAGGACCGCTCCCCGTACGAGCAGAAAGGGAACGGTCGCCCCTCCTACGAGGACCGCTCCTCTTACGAAGAGCGACCTTACGAAGACCGCTCCTACGAGGACCGCTCTTCTTATGAAGAGCGGTCGTCCTATGAGGAGCGCGGTTCCTACGACCCTTCTCGCGAACGGCCGCAGCGGCGTGAGCCCGGCAAACCCACCATGGGCGGCCGTCCGAACCAGGACGGCGGGCACGGCCCCGGCAATCGTGGCGTGCCCAGTGGCGCGCCCGGCCCCCTGGCGGCCCAGCCCGCGCCGGCGACCGGCCCCGGTGAGCCGACGGCGCGTCTGAACCCCAAGTACCTCTTCGACACGTTCGTCATCGGCGCGTCGAACCGCTTCGCGCACGCGGCCGCGGTCGCGGTAGCCGAAGCGCCGGCCAAGGCGTACAACCCCCTGTTCATCTATGGGGAGTCGGGCCTCGGCAAGACGCACCTGCTGCACGCCATCGGGCACTACGCGCGCAGCCTCTATCCGGGCACGCGTGTGCGGTACGTGAGCTCCGAGGAGTTCACCAACGAGTTCATCAACTCGATCCGTGACGGCAAGGGCGACTCCTTCCGCAAGCGGTACCGCGAGATGGACATCCTTCTGGTCGACGACATCCAGTTCCTCGCGGACAAGGAGTCGACGCAGGAGGAGTTCTTCCACACCTTCAACACGCTCCACAACGCGAACAAGCAGATCGTGCTGTCCAGTGACCGGCCGCCCAAGCAGCTGGTGACCCTGGAGGACCGGCTGCGCAACCGGTTCGAGTGGGGCCTGATCACGGACGTCCAGCCGCCGGAGCTGGAGACCCGTATCGCCATCCTTCGTAAGAAAGCGGTGCAGGAGCAGCTCAACGCGCCTCCGGAGGTGCTCGAGTTCATCGCGTCCCGCATCTCGCGCAACATCCGCGAGCTGGAAGGGGCGCTGATCCGCGTCACGGCGTTCGCGTCGCTCAATCGGCAGCCTGTGGACCTGGGGCTGGCAGAGATCGTCCTCAAGGACTTGATCCCCGGTGGCGAGGACGCGGCTCCCGAGATCACGGCCCCGGCCATCATGGCGGCGACCGCGGACTACTTCGGGCTCACCGTGGAGGATCTCTGCGGATCCTCGCGCAGTCGCGTCCTGGTGACGGCCCGGCAGATCGCCATGTACCTGTGCCGCGAGCTGACCGACCTCTCGCTGCCGAAGATCGGTGCTCAGTTCGGCGGCCGCGACCACACGACGGTGATGCACGCGGACCGCAAGATCCGTGCGCTGATGGCCGAGCGGCGCTCCATCTACAACCAGGTCACCGAGCTCACCAACCGCATCAAGAACGGCTGACAGCAGACCGGTTACGACCCACAGGGCGCTTCGGGAACGACTCCCGGAGCGCCCTTTTCGTGCTCTCGGCGGGGGCCGCCGTCGTGTCGGGCACCGGTCCAAGGGCACAGCACGCCCGGCCGGTGTTCGATTCCCAGCCGCGTTACGGGTGTTCTCCACAGATCTGGCGGGTTTTTTCGATCCACACCCTGGGGACTGGGAAGTTGTCCAGATCGTATCCACAGCGCGACCCGGTGACTGGGCATCAGGCCAGGTCAGAAGGCTGTGGATTCGTGGAAAAACTATCTCCACAGCCTGTGGACAGATTTTTTCTCCACAGGCTGTGCATCATGTTGTCCACCGGCAACCCACAGGCTCGCGTCTGTTGTGCACAGTGATCAATAGCTTCTCCACACGGCTGTCCACTGTTCGGCAACGCGACGCGCCATCTCACCTCCGCGAGTGAAAGGCGTCACACCAAGGTGGTCGGTTGGGCTGGGGAGAACCCGGGTAAAGCTGGGGACGGCGCTGGGGAGAAGTCACCCCAGCCTGTGCATCGAGTGTGCAGAACTTTTCGCCGTCCACAGATATGGCCGGTTGTCCACCGTCTCGGCCCACAGGCACGGTGGACAAAAAACCGCCTCTGACCTGCGCTTTCGAGGTTATCCACGCTTTCCACAGCCCCTACTACTACGTCCAACTAGTAAGAGCTGGGAATCCGTTTCGAAGCGGGGGCTGTGCACAACTCGCTCTCGCCGCCTCGACCGCCGCTCGGCACGACTTGACCGAGGCAGGCAACGACTGTCAGTGCCGTGCGTCAGACTGGTCCCCGGTGTTCTCCCCAGCAGTGGGCCGAGCGACACCACGTCTGCCGATGCAGACGGCAGACCGAAGACCAAGCAGGGCGAGAGCAGCCAGCAACTGCAGGAGGCGGCTTAAGTGAAGATCCGGGTGGAACGCGACGTACTCGCGGAGGCGGTGGCCTGGGCGGCGCGCAGCCTTCCGGCACGACCGCCTGCGCCCGTCCTCGCCGGCCTTCTGCTGAAGGCCGAGGAGGGCGCACTCAGCCTGTCGAGCTTCGACTACGAGGTCTCGGCACGCGTCTCGGTGGACGCGGAGATCGACGAGGAGGGCACGGTGCTCGTCTCCGGTCGCCTGCTCGCCGACATCTGCCGCGCTCTGCCCAACCGTCCGGTGGAGATCTCCACAGACGGTGTACGAGCGACCGTGGTCTGCGGCTCCTCGCGATTCACACTCCACACGCTTCCTGTGGAGGAGTACCCGGCGCTGCCGCAGATGCCGACCGCCACGGGCACCGTCCCGGGTGAGGTCTTCGCCGCTGCCGCTTCCCAGGTGGCCATCGCGGCTGGCCGTGACGACACGCTGCCCGTCCTCACCGGTGTGCGCATCGAGATCGAGGGCGACACGGTGACGCTGGCGTCCACCGACCGCTACCGCTTCGCCGTCCGCGAGTTCCTGTGGAAGCCGGAGGACCCGGAGGCCTCCGCGGTCGCCCTGGTGCCCGCCAAGACGCTCCTGGACACCGCCAAGGCGCTCACGAGCGGTGACACGGTCACGCTGGCGCTTGCCGGTTCCGGCGCGGGCGAGGGCCTCATCGGCTTCGAGGGCGCGGGCCGCCGCACCACCACCCGCCTCCTCGAGGGCGACCTGCCGAAGTACCGCACGCTGTTCCCGACGGAGTTCAACTCCGTGGCCGTCATCGAGACCGCCCCCTTCGTGGAGGCCGTCAAGCGTGTGGCCCTCGTCGCCGAGCGCAACACTCCGGTGCGGCTCAGCTTCGAGCAGGGTGTGCTCATCCTGGAGGCCGGCTCCAGCGACGACGCACAGGCTGTGGAGAGGGTGGACGCCAACCTGGACGGCGATGACATCTCGATCGCCTTCAACCCGACGTTCCTGCTCGACGGCCTGAGCGCGATCGACTCCCCGGTCGCCCAGCTGTCGTTCACGACGTCCACCAAGCCCGCGCTGCTCTCCGGCAGGCCGGCTGTGGACGCCGAGGCGGACGACGCGTACAAGTACCTGATCATGCCGGTGCGGCTCTCGGGCTGAGGAGCTTGAGGGGCAGGCCGCTCGGGTTCGCTTGAGCGGCTATGCCCACAGGTGTGCGGGAGCGTCCGGGTTTAGGCTCGGTCGGCAGGTACGAGACGCCACGCGCGGGTGCTCTCGTACCGCCCCCGCACCACCTCACGCCTCGTCGCAACGTAAGGAACCACTGATGGAGCTCGGTCTCGTCGGCCTCGGCAAGATGGGCGGCAACATGCGCGAGCGCATCCGCCGCGCGGGCCACACCGTCTTCGGCTACGACCGCAACCCGGACCTCGCGGACGTCCACAGCCTCGAGGAGCTTGTGGGCAAGCTCAAGGGCCCGCGCGTGGTGTGGGTGATGGTCCCGGCCGGTGCCGCGACCCAGTCCACGGTCGACGAGCTCGGCCGGCTGCTCGAGCCCGGCGATGTCGTCGTCGACGGCGGCAATTCGCGCTGGACGGACGACGAGAAGCATGCCGAGGAGCTCGCGGCCAAGGGCATCGGCTTCGTCGACTGCGGTGTCTCAGGCGGCGTCTGGGGCCTGGAGAACGGCTACGCGCTGATGTATGGCGGCGCCCCCGACAACGTGGCGAAGGTTCAGCCGGTCTTCGACGCCCTGAAGCCCGAGGGCGACTTCGGCTCCGTGCACGCGGGCAGGGTCGGCGCGGGCCACTTCGCGAAGATGGTCCACAACGGCATCGAGTACGCCATGATGCAGGCCTACGCCGAGGGCTGGGAGCTCCTGGAGAAGGTCGACTCCGTGGACAACGTCCG